>NZ_JBHVWF010000043.1:0-54479 GCF_042882365.1 Streptomyces sp. NPDC058221
CCCCACGGAAGCCCACCGGGAGACGGGCCGCCCCGGCGCGGGATGGGGACACGCAGGCGCGGGCGGCCCTGGGGCCGCCCGCCGCTGCGACCGTCAGCCGATCACCTTGTCGATCTTGTCGACCGCCGTGTCCCAGGCCTTGTCAGGGCTGGTTCCGCGCTGCTCCATGTTGTTGATCTGGGTGGAGATGGCGTCCTTGATATCAGCGTCCTTCGGACCGATAACCGTCTCGGGGATGGACTTGGCCTCGTCGGCGTAGATCTCACCGATCGGCGCGTCGTTGAAGTACGGAAGCTTGCCGGTCTTCACGTCGGCCAGGTCGTACGCGCCCTTGTTGGACGGGAAGAGACCGGTCGCCTTGAAGACGGCGGCCTGCTGCTCGGGGGCGGTCAGCCACTTGACGAGCTCACCGGCCTCCTTGATGTGCTTGCCCGCCGTCGGGACGCCGAGGAAGGAGCCGCCCCAGTTGGAGGCGGTCTCACCGGGGGCGGTGGTGATGTCCCACTTGCCCTTGTTGCCCTCACCGGCGGCGTCCGAGATCTGGGCGGCCATCCAGGCGGGGCAGACCACGGTGGCCATGGTGCTCTTGCGCAGAGCGGCCTTCCACGGGTCGCCGAACTGGGCGAGGCCCTGGGTCAGCTTCTTGTCAGCGGCCTCTGCGGCGAGGTTCCAGCCCTGCTTGACGCCGGGGCTGTCCTTGTAGATCGGCTTGCCGGACTCGTCGTAGTACTGCTTCGGGTTCGAGCTGACCACGGCGTTGAACATCGCGCTCGCGGAGTCCATGAAGTAGGTCTTCGCCGGGGCGTTCTTCTGGTACTCCTCACCGAGCTTGAGGTAGTCCTCCCAGCCGCCGGCGAACTTCGCCGCGACTTCCTTGCGGTCGGTCGGCAGGCCGGCCTTCTTGAAGAGCTCGGTGTTGTAACAGAGCGACATCGGCCCGATGTCGGTGCCCGCGCCGATCACCTTGCCGTCCTTGGTGGTGGCCTGCTTCTCCTTCCAGGACACCCAGTTGTCGACGTCGATCACCTTGCTGAGGTCGGCGAACTGGTCCGCCTTGGTGTCGACGACCTCCTTGATCCGGCCGACCTCGACGCCCTGGACGTCCGCCAGTCCACTGCCCGAGGTCAGCTGCTGGAGCAGCTTGGGGTAGTAGTTCTTCTCTTCGGCGGTGGTGTCTTCCTTGACCGTGATGTTCGGGTGCAGCTCGTGGTACTTGGCGAAGAGACCGGCTTCCTTGTAGCCGAACTGCCCGTAGTCGGCGACGGTCAGCGTGATCTTCCCGTTCGCATCGGAACTCGTGTCCGATGAGTCCGAGTCGCTGCTGCAGCCGGTCAGCATCAGGGCCGAGGCTGTCAGGCCCGTGGTGACCAGAACCGCGGCTTTGCGGCTTCGGCCGGCGACGGTGCGGGTGATACGCATTCCACTACTCCTTGTTCCAGGGTGGGACTGGCGTTCTGACTGCGTGGCATACGCGCTGGTGGGTGCGGGTGCCGGGTGGTTCTGGGGGGGAGGACACGGGCAGTGCCGTTCGCACGAGAAATCCTCATGCAATGTGGGAGCGCTCCCATGCGTCGATGTCGGAAGGTTCCTGCCTGGGAGGGGTGGGTGTCAAGAGTTGAAGACGCTTCCGTTGCGCGAGCGTGTCCTGCAAGTCACGAGACCGTGTCCGGCCAAAGGCTTGCCAAAGCGTGTGGACAGGGGATGCGGAATCCATCATTCCCGAATTACCGCAGGTGACGGGCCTGTTGGGGGCCATTTGTGGTGCCGGGGCCGGCACGCCTCGATGATCTCGCGGGATTTCCTCCGGCCATCCGAAACACCCCCGGTCGCCCCCGATTCCCCCCGCCCCGTCCGCCGGAAGGTGAACAGGAGACCGCGCTGCGGGGGTGTCGGGGAGCGCTCCCGTGTTCTTTCCCCGAAGGCGGCGGTCGGGATCATGACTGGGGCGCATGCGGCGGGCAGATGCCGGAGCCCGAGCCGGCCCGAGCCAGCCCGACCTGGTCCGGCCCGATCCGGCCGGAGCTGATCCGATCCGATCCCCGTCCGTGTGTCAGGGGACCGAGAGACCATGGGTCCCGGTCCTGCCCTGCCGCCCGGCCACGGCGACCGGGGATCCCGGTTCCGCCCTGCCGCCCGGCCACGGCGACCCGGGGTCCCGGTTCCTCCCTGCCGTCGGCCACGGCACTGAAGCGGCCGCGCCCTCGGCCCGTGCCCGTGCCCGCGCCGTCGCCCGGAGCCGTCTGAATCCCTGGGCGCCGGGGTCAGGCCTTACGGAGATGGGCCAGGGTCTGTTCGAGCTCCGCCTGGGCGGCCCGGGCCGCCGACTCCGCGTCGCCCGCCACGACCGCCGTGATCAGCGCCTGGTGCGCCGCGTCACCGTGGTGCGGGTCCTCGCGGCGCAGGCCGAGCAGTTCGACCAGGTCGATGAGCGCCTGCCGCAGCGCGGGGGCGAACTCGCCGAAGAGATCGGTGAGTACGGGGTTGTGGGCGGCCGTCACCACAGCCCGGTGCAGGGCGATGTCCGCGTCCACGAACGCGCCGTCGGCCCCGGCACCCGCCGTCCGCCGCGCCGTGAGTGCCGCGTCCAGCACGACCAGGTCCTCGTCGGTGCGGCGCCCGGCGGCCAGCCGGGCCGCCTGGACCTCGATCAGCATGCGCACCTCGTAGACATCGGCGACCGCGGCCCGTCGCAGCCGGACCGGCCACTCCTCCGCCTCATGGTCGGCGATGACGAAGACGCCGGCGCCCTGGCGGGACTGGAGGAGGCCGAGCGTGGCAAGCGTGCGCACCGCCTCGCGCACCGTGGAGCGGCCCACGCCCAGCGTCTTCGCGAGGGTGGTCTCGCCGGGGATCTTCGTGCCGACCGACCAGTGCCCCTCGGTGATCTGGGCGCGCAGATGGCTCGTGGCCTGTTCGACCAGAGGGCTGGGGCGGAGAGGGCCGAGCGAGGACACGGGGTTCACCTGTCAGGTTGTCTGAGGAGTTGTTTTCTGGCTACTGTACCGATCATGACGTACCGCGGTCTCCTTCTTCTCGGCTGCCGCGGCGGGGCCTGAAGCGATCGGCACCCCGCCGCGGGGTGCCGTGCTGTGCCGGTCGCATCCGGCGATGCGAGAAGAGACCGCGTTCATGTCCGACCGTCTGTCACCGATGCACAGCTTCCCCACGATCTGCACGCCGCGCGGGCCCGTACCCGGGGCCGCGCCCCGTTGGAACCCGCAGCGTTCCAGCTCGATGCCGTCCCACCGCTACCGTTCCGCCTTCGACCGCGTCGACATCCCGCTGACCGGACGCGCCTGGCCGCAGGCCCGATTCGAGCGGGCCCCACTCTGGGTGCCCGTCGATCTGCGGGACGGCAACCAGGCGCTGGCCGAGCCGATGGACACCCCGCGCAAGCGCAGGATGTTCGATCTGCTCGTCGCGATGGGCTTCAAGGAGATCGAGGTCGGCTACCCGTCCGCGAGCCGGACCGACTTCGACTTCGTCCGGCATCTGGTGGAGAGCGGGGCCGTGCCGGACGATGTCACGCCGGTCGTCTTCACCCCGGCCAGGGCGGATCTGATCGAGCGGACCTTCGAGTCCGTCGCGGGCATGGACCGGGCGGTCGTCCACCTCTACATCCCGACCGCGCCCGCCTGGCGGGACGTCGTACTGGGACGCGACCGGGCCGAGGTGCACGGCGTGGTGCTGGACGCCGCGCGGCAGATGGAGCGGCTGGCGCGGGCCAGGCCCGGGGCCGACATCCGGTTCGAGTTCTCGCCCGAGGTCTTCATCCTCACCGAGCCGGACTTCGTCCTGGAGATCTGCAACAGCCTCACCGAGCTCTGGGACGCCTCGCCGGACCGGCCGGTGATCCACAACCTGCCGGCCACCGTGGAGATCGCGACGCCGAACGTCTACGCGGACCAGATCGAGTACATGCACCGCCACCTGGAGCGCCGCGATGCGGTGATCCTCTCCGTCCACCCGCACAACGACCGCGGTACGGGGGTGGCGTGCGCGGAGCTCGCCGTGCTGGCGGGGGCGCAGCGGGTGGAGGGCTGCCTGTTCGGCAACGGGGAGCGCACCGGCAACGTCGACCTGGTCAACCTGGCCCTCAATCTGCACGCCCAGGGGATCGACCCGATGATCGACTTCTCTGATATCGACGAGATCCGCCGCACCGTCGAGCACTGCAACCGGCTGCCGGTGCCGCCCCGCCATCCGTACGGCGGCGACCTGGTGTACACCGCGTTCTCGGGCACCCATCAGGACGCGATCAGCAAGGGCTTCGCCCACCGCGCGAGCAGCGGGTCCGAGGCGTGGTCGGTGCCGTATCTGCCGATCGACCCGGCGGACGTGGGGCGTACGTACGAGGCCGTGATCCGGGTCAACAGCCAGTCGGGCAAGGGCGGCATCGCGCATCTGCTGCGCAGCGGCCACGGGGTGGACCTGCCCGCCCGGATGCGGGCGGAGTTCTCCCGCACGGTGCAGAACGCGACCGATGACAGCGGTCTGGAGGCCACGCCGAAGGATCTGTGGGAGCTGTTCGAGTCGACGTATCTGGTCCCCGGGCGGGACGGGACGATCGCTCTGACGTCCTGGTCGACAGAGCGTGATCCGGCCGGTGGCCACCGGTTCGTGTGCACGCTGCGGGTGGACGGGCGCGAGGGCGACTACGAGGGCACGGGCAGCGGCACGGTGTCCGCGTTCACGCACGCGCTGGCCGCCGCGGGGGTGGAGGTGGCGGTCCTCGACTACGCGGAGCACGGAGCGGCCGGGGCGGCGCCCGGGGCCGGGGCGGTGTCCGCGTATGCGGAGTGCCGGGTGGGCGAGACGGTGTGCTGGGGGGCGGGGCAGGACGCGTCGGGTGTCGCGGCGGCGGTGGGAGCGGTGCTGTCGGCGGTGAACCGGGCGGCGGGGTAACGCGGGGCCGGCGGGCTCCGGCTGCGCGCCTTGTCCTCAATCGCCGGACGGGCTGAAACGGTGTCCGGTCAGGCTGAGGAGTGCGGGGATGCGGGGGAAAATCAAGCCTGTCCGGCGAGTGAGGACACAAAAAAAGGGGCGCACCCCGGCCGGATGTGGGGGGAGTGGGGGCCGGCCGGGGTGCGCGGGGGGTGGTGGCTACTTGTAGGCGCCGAACGCCTTCGTGAAGGCAAGCGGCTCCTGGGCGATCGAGCTGCACGACGCGTCCGCGGTCGGCTTCGCGCCGCCCTCGCACTCCTTGTCCCGCGTGCCCGACCACATCGCGAGCCAGCCGAGGCCCTTCTCCTGGGCGAACTTCACCAGCTCCGCGGCGTCCTCGACCTTGAAGATCTCGGTGCTGACGTCGTTCACGCCGATCATCGGGGTGACCGCGACGGCCTTCCACGCGTCCGCGTCGGAGAGCCCGAGGACGCCCTTGATCTGGGCCTGGGTGGCCGTGGCCGCCTGGATCGCGTACTCGCCCATGTCGCCGCTGTACGAGGGGCCGTAGTCCATCGCCATGATGTTGACGGCCCCGACGTCCACGCCGTTCTTCTTCGCGTCGGCGACCAGGTCCACACCGGGCTGGGTCAGGCCCTCGGGCATCACCGGCAGGGTGAAGGAGACGTCCAGGCCCGGGTGGGACTTCTGGAGCTCGGCGATGGCCTGGGAGCGGCGGGAGTTGGCCGCGGTGTCGGGCAGTGCGCCGCCCTCGATGTCGAAGTCGACCTTGGTCAGCTTGTACGTGTCCACGACCTTGCCGTAGGCCGCGGCCAGGTCGGCTGCCGAGGTGCAGTTCAGTGCCAGCTCGGAGCCGGACGCGCCGCCGAAGGAGACCCGGACGTCGCCGCCCGCCGCGCGCAGGTCGCCGATCTGGGAGGCGACCTGGTCGTCACCGAGGCCGGTGACACCGCCCCAGAGCGGGGCACAGCTGCCGCCGGAGGTGACGAAGGCGAGGTTGAACTCCTTGACGCCGCTCTTCGTGGCGGTGCCGGTCAGGTCGAAGGCGGGGTAGAGCGAGGTGTCGACGTACGGGGCGAAGCCCGCTCCGCTCGCCGTGCCGCCGCTGCCGGTGTCGGCGTCGGTCTTGGTGGGTTTCGGTGTGGGGTCCGGTGCCGCGGTCCCGGTCGGCGGGTCGGTGGGGGTCGCCGAGCCGGTGGGGGTGGGGGTCGCGGTCTTGGTGGGGCGGCCGCTGGGCTCCGGTGTGGCGCCGGTGTCGACCGAGCACTTGGCGTCGTCGATGAGGCAGCCGGTGGGGTCGGTCGCCTTGTCGTCCGCGCCGGAATCGGCCGTTTTGCCGTCCGAGCTGGTGACGAACCCGATGGTGACGGACTTGCCGGGGGCCAGTTCCTTGTCCCAGCTCGACGGCTTGACGGTGACGTGGCTGCCGTCGACGGTGTGCTCGCCGTTCCAGAGGGAGCTCAGCTCGGTGCCGGCCGGCAGGTCGAACTCCAGCGTCCAGCCGGACTTGGCCTGGTCCGTGTCGTTGGTGACGACGTACTGCCCGGTGTAGCCGCCCGTCCAGCCGCTGGTCCTGGTGTACGCGGCGCCGACCGCCGATGCCTGGGCCGTGCCGGTGAGGGCGAAGACCGTCCCGCCGATCACGGCCGCGGCGACGACCGCGCCGATCATCTTGGTCCTGGTGCTCGCCGTGCGCCGGTGCGTGCTGGTGCCCATCGCGTTCCTGCCTCGTCATACGGAAGTGGGGGATGTGAGAGCACGCTAGCGACAGCGAAACCGGCAAATGCCGTAGACGGGACCCGTGTTGATGTTCTTAGGGTGGGCTTAAGGAGCGCATCGGCCGGGCTAAAGGTTCGGGCCCGCCCCCGAGCGGAACCGGGTCCCCGCCGTCCGGCGGGTCACTCCCCGCCGCTGCCGTCCGACCCGGTGCCCGCGGCCCTTCGGCCGCTGCCCGCCGAGCCCGATCCAGATGCGTACCTCCGTGCCGCCGAGCACCGAGCGCCCGATCCGCACATCGCCCCCGGTGGACTCCGCGACCCGGCGCACGATGTCGAGACCCAGACCGGTCGAGCCCACCGTGTCCTTCGCACCGCCCCGCCCGCTGCGGCCGCGACCGCTGCCGCCGCGGGCCAGCGCCGCCGCGGGGTCCGCGATGCCGCCGCCCGCGTCCGAGACCAGCACGATCACCGCGTCGCCGCTGTGGTGCACATCCACGGCGAAGGCGGTGCCCTCGGGGGTGTGCCGGAAGACGTTGCCGAGCAACGCGTCAAGAGCCGCGGCCAGTTCGGGCCGGGCCACCGGGATGCGAACCGTACGGTCCACTCCCGCCAGGCGCACCTCGCGGCCCTCGTCCTCGGCCAGCGCCGACCAGAAGGCCATGCGTTCGCGGATCACCTCGGAGGCGTCGCAGCCGGCCCCCGGACCGCCGCCCTGCCCCTGGGTCTGCGGGCGCTGCTCCCGGGCGGTCCTGATGATCGTGTCGACTTCGCGCTCCAGCTGCTCGACGGCCGCCCGGGTCTGGTCGGCTGCCGGGCCCTCGCCGAGCGAGGCCGCGTTGAGCCGGAGGACGGTGAGCGGGGTGCGCAGCCGGTGCGAGAGGTCGGCGGCCAGCTCCCGTTCGTTGGCGAGGAGCTGGACGACCTGGTCGGCCATGGAGTTGAACGCGACGGCCGCGGAGTGCAGTTCGGTCGGTCCCTCCTCCGGCACCCGGGTCCCGAGCCGCCCCTCCCCCAGGTCGTGCGCGGCCCCGGCGAGGCGGCGGGCGGGCTCCACCATGCGTACGCCGAGCCGGTCGGCCACGGCGACCGAGCCGACGATCAGCGCGATGCCGACGCCCGCCAGCATCAGCCATGCGGTGGCGACGCCGTTGGAGACCTCGTCATCGGGCACGAACACCTCGACGACGGCGGTGCCCCCGGCGCCGAGCGCGGTGGGCTGGAGCAGCGCGGAGCCGCCGGCCACCTCGGTGATGGAGGCGCGCCCCGACTCCCGTACGGTCTCCACGTCCTTGCGGGTGGCACGCCTGCTGCCGATCTCCACCGCCGGGCGGTCCGCCTCGTCGGCGGCGGGGATGTGGACGGCCATCCGGCCGACGGCCCCGGGTTCGGTGGTGAGCACGGCCTTGTTCAGTTCGGCGCGGTCGTTGGTGATGGAGAGCGTGGGGCCGATCGTCGCGGCCTGCCGTTCGGCGTCGGAGAAGGCGCGGTCGCGCGCCATCTCCTTGACGACGAGGCCGAGCGGTACGGCGAAGGCGACCACGACCATCACGGTGACGGCCAGGCAGACCTTGACCAGCGCCCATCTCATGCGGGCCGCTCCGGCGCGGCGGGCGGCTGCAGTTTCACGCCGACGCCGCGCAGGGTGTGCAGATAGCGCGGCCGGGCGGCCGTTTCGCCCAGTTTCCGGCGGAGCCAGGAGAGATGGACGTCGATGGTCTGATCGTCTCCGTACGACTGCTGCCAGACCTCCGCGAGGAGTTCCTTGCGCGGGACGACGACGCCCGGCCGGCCGGCCAGGAAGGTGAGCAGGTCGAACTCCCGCCGGGTGAGGTCGAGGTCCGTGCCGTCGAGCTCGGCCCGGCGCCGCAGCGGGTCTATGGAGAGCCCGCCGACCTGGATCACCCGCGGTGACGGCTCCCGGCCCTCCGCGGCGCGCGAGCGGCGCAGCACGGCGGCCATCCGCGCGGAGAGGTGTTCCACGGAGAACGGTTTGGTGAGGTAGTCGTCCGCGCCGTCGTTGAGCAGCCGGACGATCTCGCTCTCGTCGTCGCGGGCGGTCGCGATGATGACGGGCACGTCGGTGATCCCGCGCAGCATCTTCAGCGCCTCGGACCCGTCGAGATCGGGCAGCCCGAGATCGAGGATGACCACGTCGAACCGGAAGTGGGCGACCTCGCGCAGCGCTTCGAGCGCGGTGCCGACACTCCGTACCGTGTGGGAGGCCTCGGTGAGGTGCCGGATGAGGGCGGAACGTACGAACTGGTCGTCCTCGACCACGAGCACACTTGGCATGGGCGGCACCGTACGCCATCCGGCATGTCCAAGTCCGGCCGGTGGCAGTAGGAGGAAATGACAGGCCCCCATGGTGCAGGATGTGCCGGATGCAACGAGGAGCCGTACACGCACTCGCGTGGTCGCTCGCCACAGGCGCGGCGGTCACGCTGTCGTGGTGGGGCGTGCACACCGTGATGGCGGGGACCGCGTACGACCCGCCGCGTGCCGTGCCGATCTCCGCGAGCGCCCGGGGGAACGGGGCCACCTCGGAGGCGCTGTCGTCCTCGACGCACCGCCCGGGGCCGTCCCCGTCGCCCAGCAGCACCCCCCGTGCCACCCCGAAACCATCCGTGAGCCCCTCCCCCGCGCGGTCGCACGCCCCGGCGGGCACTCCCCGGGCCACTCCCAAGGCCACTGGCACAGGCACGGTGAAGAGCTACTCGACCGACGGCGGCCGGGTCGCGTTCGAGCTGGGCGCGGACCGGGCGAAGCTGGTGTCGGCGACCCCGGAGCCGGGGTGGTCGATGCGGGTCTGGACGAACACGACCTGGATCCGGGTGAACTTCGCCCGGGACGACGGCACGACGGTCTCGGTGTTCTGCACCTGGAACGACCATCCGCCGCAGGTGGAGACCGTGAAGTCCTGAGAGGCGCTGTCGCGGGCGGATGGTCGACACCCGTGCCGCCCTTTCGGCCTCGTGCAGACCGTGGGCCGGCCGTCAGTCGAAGGCGGAGGCGGGCGGAGACGGTGACGGCCGGGCGTCCGCGTCGTGCACCGCGGCCGCGCCGCCGGTGAAGTCGGCGAGCGCCCGTCCGTGTTCGACGCGCCCCGGGTGCGGATCGGTCGCCACCCGGCGGGTCAGCTCCGCGGTCTTCGGCGCCACGTCCGAGGCGAGCAGCACGGCGTTGCCGAAGCGGCGGCCGCGGAACACGGTCGGGTCGGCGGCGAGCGCCAGCTCGGGGAAGACGGTGGCGGCGGTGGCGATCTGGCCGCGCAGATGGGCCAGCGGGGGCCCGTCTGCGAGGTTGGCCGCGTAGCTCCCGCCGGGCTTCAGGACCCGGCGGACCTCGGCGAGGAACTCGGTGCTGGTGAGGTGGGCGGGGGTCCGGGCGCCGCTGAAGACGTCGGCGATGACGAGGTCCGCCCAGCCGTCCTGGATCTTCCCGAGACCGGTGCGGGCGTCGGTGGCACGGACCCTGATCCTGGCCTGCGGGTCCAACGGCAGCTCCCGGCGCACCAGCTGGACGAGGGCGGCGTCCACCTCGACGATCTGCTGGGTGGAGCGGGGGCGGGTCGCGGCGATGTAGCGGGCGAGCGTGAAGGCCCCGCCGCCCAGGTGGACGACGTGCAGGGGTTGCCCGGCGGGGGCGCAGAGGTCGGCGATGTGGCCGATCCGGCGCTGGTACTCGAAGGCGAGGTACGCCGGGTCGTCCAGGTCGACGTGCGACTGCGGTGCGCCGTCGATGGTCAGCGTCCAGGCCCGCCTGCGCTCCCGGTCGGGCACCAGCTCGGCGAGACCGCCGTCCACCGGCTCGGAGACGTTGCCGGTCCCTCCGGGGCCGGCGCCCGGCCGGGAGGTCTTGCGGTCGGTCCTGCGGTCCGCGCGCTGCTTGCGGTCGCCCGCGCCGCCGGCCGCTCCTCGACGTGCCACTGCTTCTCGTCCCTGCTCACTGCTCATCGTGTCCGGGGCCGGTCGGGACCGGCCGTGACGGGCTGTTCCGGGGTGCCCGCCGTCCGGCCATTATGAGCTCAGCGGCAGTTGTCGGCCGCCTCGATCAGCCGGGCGGCCTGGTCGAGCGCGGCCCGCAGCACGGCCGGGTCGGTGACCGGGGCGTCGTCCTCGGGCGGCAGCAGCCAGCCGCTGCCGGAGACGGGCGGCTCGGCGGGGATGCGCAGCCCGCGGCCGTCCGTCTGCGTACACGCACTGCCCGGTACGTCCCACGCCTCCGCGGTGCCCGGCGGCACCAGGAAGCCGAGGGTGGCGCAGGGGCCGTCGTGGAGGACCGGGCCGACGGCCTCCTGGGCGGTGCCGCGGCGCAGGATGTCCACGGCCTCCAGGCCCTGCCGGGCGGGGACGGTCACCAGGTCGCAGGGTTCGGCGCCGGGAAGCGGGTCCGGCGCGCCGGGCCCCCCGGCGGGCGCCATGGGACCGGGCGTCGCCGTCGTCACGCTCGTCGTCACGCTCGTCGTCACGCTCGTCGTCGCGGTCGTCCGCGAGTCGGTCGCCATGTCGAGATGCAACAAGGGACCTCTCCTCTCATCGCCGGGCGGAGCCGAACTCCGTCTCCATGTGGACCAACGCGCCGACCGCGTCAAGGGCTACGGCCCCGGACCGCCGCAAAGGGTGGCAGTTCATGGCGGATCGTGGGCAAGATGTCTGTTTTATTGGTAAACGCAGCGTGTGCGACTTGTCACAGCAGGTACGTTCTTGCTCCGCCGGGACACGGACACCGGAATCAGCGCCCGGCTCGCACCAGAGAGGGCCCCGCCATGGTGTCGACACGGGCAGTTCCCAACCTCGCCTTCCGACGGCTGCGCGGACAGCGCTCCGCCGGGGAGTTCGCTGCCGCGGTACGCAGGTCCGCCCGCGAGATCGGCGAGCAGGTCGCGTGCGACGCCCGTTACATCGGGCGGGTGGAATCCGGCGAGATCCGCTGCCCGAACTACGCGTACGAGCGGGTCTTCCTGCACATGTTCCCCGGGTCGGACCTGGCGGACCTGGGCTTCTCGCCGCGCGAATCGGTACGCGGCCGGGGTGCCCGGTCCTCCGCGGACGCCCCTGCGCCCCCTACTTCCCCGCTGCTCGGCAGCGGCACCGACGAGGAGTGCGACGTGCTGCGTCGCGTATTCATGACGAGCGGCTCCACCACGGTGGCGGCCGCCTCCCTGGGCCTCGGCCTCGGTGGCACAGCCACCGCCGTGTCCCTGCCCGCGCAGCGCCGGGTGGGCGAGGCCGAGGTGAACGCCGTCGAGAAGGCGGTGCGGCAGATCCGTCTGCTGGACGACCGGCACGGCGGCGACGGCCTGTACCGGCGGGCCTCGCAGCCGCTGCGGGCGGCGTACGCGCTGCTCGACGCCGGCACCACGGCCCGGCGCTCCACCGCGGACCGGCTGCACTCCGGCGCCGGTGAGCTGGCCATTTCGGTGGGCTGGCTGGCCCATGACTCGGGCCGGTTCGAGGACGCGCGCTCGCACTACGCGGAGGCGCTGGCCACCGCACGGGTGGCCGGGGACCGGGCGCTGGAGGCGCACGCGTTCTGCAACGCGTCGTTCCTGGCCCGGGACACGGGGCGGTCCCGCGAGTCCGTGCGGGCGGCGGAGGCGGGGCAGCGGGCCGCGCAACCGCTCGGCTCACCGCGGCTGATGGCGCTGCTCGCGCTGCGGGAGGCGGGTGGCCGGGCGGGGCTCGGGGACCGTACCGGCTGCGAGCGGGCGCTCGGCCGGGCGCACACCGCGTTCGGGCGGGGGCCGTCCGCGGCGGACCCGGAGTGGATGAGCTTCTTCCGGGAGGCGGAGCTGGAGATGCTGGAGGCGCAGTGCTGGTCGGCGCTGGGTGACTGGTCCCGGGCGGCGCGGCACGCGCGGCATGCGACGCGGCTGCAGGAACCGCACTTCACCCGGAACCTGGCGCTGTACCGGGCCGAGCTGACCACGGACCTGGCGCGGGCCGGCCTCGCGGAGGAGGCGGCGGCCACGGGGCACCAGGTGCTGGACCTGCTGGACCAGGTCCGGTCCTCACGGATCAGGGCGATGCTGGCGGGGGCGGTGGCGGTGCTGCGGCCGCGGGGGCGGGGGTCGGTCGAGATCACGGACTTCCTCGACCGCCACGGCACGACACCCCCGAAGCCGTAGCCCTCCCGCCCCGGCCCCGGGGACCCGCCTCCGGCGCCATCTCCGGGCCCTGCCCCCGGTGTCCCCTCCGGGCCCTACCGCCCGGGCCGCCCGGCGCCGTCTCCCGGCCCTCCACCCCGGCCAACCCAGCCCGTCCCGCGCCACCTCCACGGCCCTCCAGCCCGGCCAACCCCAGCCCGTCCGGCGATTGAGGACGGAACCCTCCGCCCGGACCTGGGGCGCCCCCTCCCAGGCCGACCCCACCAGCCCGTCCGGCGATTGAGGACGGAACCCTCCGCCCGGACCTGGGCAGGCAAATCAGGCCGTCCGGCGCTGAAGGCAGAGGTGGCTCACCCCGGACCGGGATACAGGGTTCCGTCCTCAAACGCCGGACGGGCTGGGTTGCCGGAACGAGGAGTTCAGCGTTCCGGCCCCAAACGCCGGACGGGCTGGTGGGCCGGACGGCTGGGCGGGCCAGGCGGGCCGGACAGGCCGGACGGGCGAAGGGGGCCGGGCCCGCGAAGGGCGCCGGCTCGCAGAGGGCGCCGACGCCACCGGGGCTACCGCTCCAGGTGGCCCGTGTCGTTCCAGCGCTCCACCGCCGGCGATCCGTACGCCCACCCCAGGACCGACAGCGACGTCGGATCAAGACGGACGCGGGACGCGAACGAGACGGGTTCGCCCAGCCACCGTGCCCCCAGCGCCCGCAGGATGTGACCGTGGGCGAATACCAGGACGTCGCGGTCGGCGGAGCGGGCCCACTCGACGATCTCGTCGGCCCGGGCCGACAGCTCGGCGAGCGTCTCCCCCTCAGGCACCCCGTCACGCCAGATGAACCAGTCCGGGCGGATCGCCTTGATCGCGGCCGGAGTCATGCCCTCGTACGCCCCGTAGTCCCACTCCATCAGCGCGTCCCACCGCTCGGCCCGGTCGCCGAACCCCGCGAGCTCGCACGTCTCCGCGGCCCGCACGAGCGGACTGGTCCGGACCTCCAGACCGGGCAGGTCCGCCCACGGCCCGCGGTGCAGCCGCTCGCCGAGCAGCTTGGCGCCCGCGCGCCCGGTGTCGAGCAGGGGGATGTCCGTCCTGCCGGTGTGATTGCCCTTGACGGACCACTCCGTCTGTCCGTGCCGGGCAAGCAGGATGCGCGGTGCCATATGACGGCTCTCCCTGAAACTGAGATCTCCGACGCGTGGATCTGAGATCTTGGACATCGACGGGGACGTAACCGTCCGGCGTATCAAAGGTGAACGGTTGGAACGGATCGTCCGGATTTCCATCATCGCGTACCTGCCCGAGAGGCAACCTGGAGGGCCGCACCGGCGTCCCTCTCAGCACAGCCTCATCAGAGCAGCTGGGGGTGTCGAAGGGCACCCCGGGGGAATCCCGGCCGAACCGCACCGTACGGTTGAACGTCTGCCGTCGGCCGCATGAAAACGTGATGGAGAACTTCCGGATGCCGCACGCCACCACCGCGCCCGAGCCGCGCCCCCGGCCCCGCTGGTGGACCGAGCTGCCGCTGCTCGCCCTGGTGTACGCAGCGTACTCGGGCGGCAGACTGCTGGTGCGCGGGGACGTGTCGGCGGCCGTGGACCACGGGCTGCGCCTCCTGCACCTGGAACAGACGCTCCACATCAACTTCGAGCACCCGCTCAACCGGCTGCTCACCGCGCACTCCTCCATAGGCATACCCGCCGACTTCGCGTACGCCTCGCTTCATTACCTGGTCACCCCCGGCGTCCTCATATGGATGTTCCGGAGGCACTCGGAGGCCTATCGCCGGGCCCGCACCTGGCTGATGACCTCCACCATGCTCGGCCTGATCGGCTTCACGCTGATGCCGACCTGCCCGCCGCGGCTGCTGGCCGCCGGACACGGCTTCGTCGACACGATGGCGCAGTACAGCTCGTACGGCTGGTGGGGCACCGAGGCGAGCGCCCCGCGCGGCATGGGCGGGATGACCAACCAGTACGCGGCGATGCCCAGTCTGCACGTCGGCTGGGCGCTGTGGTGCGGCATACTCCTGTGGCGCCACGGGCGCCACCCGCTCGTACGGGCCGCCGGTATCGCGTACCCGCTGATCACCACCTTCGTGGTGATGGGTACCGCCAACCACTACTTCCTGGACGCCGTCGCCGGCGCGGCCGTCATGGGGCTCGGCGCCCTGCTGGCCCGGCCCGTGATGCGGCTGGCCAACCAGGTCACGAACGCGGCCCTGGCCCGCTTCGCACGGGTGACCGCGGCCACGAAGTCCCCGGATGTCAGTGCCGGATGCAAGACTTCCGCGGGTGAGCGAATCCCCGGCCAGCGGACCACCTCCGCAGATCCCACCGATGCCGCAGGACCGGCCGGTCCACCTGCCCCGGCCGATGTCCCCGCCTCCGCGGGAAGAGCCGCAGGCGGTGACACTGCGGCAGCGGCTCGCTGAGCTGAGAGGCCCGGCCGTTCCACCCCGCCCGCTGGACGCCCGCGCACTGGCCGCGCTCGCCGCCAACCCCGGCTGCAAGCGGCGTGCCCTGCTCGACGGGGCCGGCGTCGACAAGTCCGCGCTGGCCACCGCACTCGGTTCACCGGCCCCGTTCGGCCAGTCCCAGTTCGCCTTCATGCGGGGCAACGCCTTCGAGGCCAAGGTCAAGGCCGACGGCGGTACGGAGCTGATGCGCCTGCTGCACGAGCGGCTCGGCGGCCCCGGCGAACCGCCGCACGACGTCACGGTGCCGGATCTGACCGCCGCAGGGCCCGAGGGCCGCGCCGCGCGCACCGCGCTGGCCCTGCGGGAGGCGACCGGTGCGGGCGGCTGGGCACTCCTGGACCACCCGATGCTGGCTCTGGAGGTGGCGGGTTCGCCCGCCTATCTGGAGCCGGACGCGGTGGTGGTCCACCCCGACGGCACCTGGACGGTCGTCGAGATCAAGTCCTTCCCCATGATCGACGGCTCCGCCGACGCGGCGAAGGTCGGCGCGGCCGCCCGCCAGTCCGCGGTGTACGTACTGGCGCTGGAGCGGATCGCCGGGGCCGTCGAAGGGGCGGAGGTCGGCCATCGGGTGCTGCTGGTCTGCCCCAAGGACTTCTCCAACCTGCCGGCCGCGTCCGTCGTCGACGTGCGCAAGCAGCGCGCGGTCACCCGCCGCCAGCTGACCAGGCTCACCCGGATCGAGGACATCGCGGCGGCCCTGCCCGAGGGCACCACCTTCGACCCGGAGCGCTCCCCCGAGGAGCTGGACGCCGCCGTCGAGTCGGTCGGCGCGGCGTACGCGCCGGAGTGCCTGGCCGCCTGTGAGCTCGCCTTCCACTGCCGGGGCAGGGCCCGCGCGGCCGGCGCCGTGGAGGCGCTGGGCCGCAGTGTGCGGGGCGAGCTCGGCGGGCTGACCACGGTCGGCGAGGTACTGGCAGCGGCCGCGGGCAAGGAGGGCGACCCGGCGGATCCGACGGTCGCCGCCCTGCGCCGGGCGGCGGCCCTGCGCGCCGAGGCGCTGGAAGGCGGCGCCGCATGTCGCTGATCACCACCCTGGCCAGGCTGGAGGCCGTGGAGAGCGGCCGGGCGCAGCCGATGACCACGGTCCGCCACCGCCATCTCACCGACCGGCCGCTCGTCCTGGTGCCGCTCACCACCGCGGGCGAGGCCGGTGCCCCGCTCGGCGCCCTCGTCGGCACCGACCGGGACGCGCCCCGGCTGCTGGTCGTGGCCCAGCCGCGCGACCGTGATCTGCGGTTCTCGTTCCTGGCCGAGCTGGCCGAGGCCGTGCTGCCGCACATCGAGTCGTACGCCGATGTGATCGAGCCCGCCGAGCGCAGCGAGACGGACCCGGCGACCGGCAAGAAGGTCAAGGTCGAGACCGAGCTGTGCACGGACGCGGCGCAGCTGATCGTGCCGAGCCGGGCGGGCATCGAGTTCGTCCGGCTGCTCGGCCGCTCCATGCGGTTCCGGCGCACCGCCGAGGACGACCCCGACACCCCGTATCCGGCGCCCGCCCGGGTGCCGCTGCTGGGCCGCTGGCTGACGCACTACGGCGAGCGTGCCCGGGTGCCGGGCTCCGCGCTGCTGCTGGCCGGCACCGATCTGCTGAACCGGCACTGGGCGAGTGGCCAGTCCACCCTGGAGGACCAGCATCTGGGCGCCCTGCTCGCCTGGATCGACCCGCCGGCCGGCGCGTCGGGGGCCGAGGCCGCGCTCCGCGCCGAGCTGGCCAGGGATCGCGAGGGGCAGCTGCTGTGCCCACCCGCGGGACCGGCCACCGACCCGGACTTCGACAACCGGCTGCTGGCCCCCGCGATCGAGAAGTACGACCGGGCGCGCACCTCGCTCGCCGCCGCCGAGGACGGTCTGGCGGCCGATGCCCGGCTCGCCGAGCTGACCGCGGCCGAGCGGGAGACGAGGGCGCTGCTGGCGGGCGTGCTGCGGCCGACCTGGGACGCCGTGTGGCGGGGCCTGGACCTGCTGCGGGAGCTGCCCGAGGCGTCCAGGGCCGAAGACCGCTGGACCCGCGACCGCTGGTCGTTCACCGGCCACCGCGACCGGGTGCGGTCCGGGGAGCCACCGCAGCCGCGCCGGGACGACGCGGTGACCGCGGCCCGCAAGCTCGCCTCGCGGGAGACCGCCCAGGCGCAGCTGGAGGCCCAGGAGGCGCTGGACGATCCGCTGGTGCTGGCCGGCCGCCGGCTGGCGGGCGAGGCGTTCCTCGGTGAGGTGACCGGCGTGGAGATGGCGTACAGCGAGTCGAAGCGTCCCTCGCCGCGCCCGCTGGTCACCGTCCGCACGGCCGAGCGGCCGCAGCTGGCCGACCGGGTCAAGGTCTACCGCTCGCTGGACGGCAAGCCGCAGACCGCCGAGTTCGCCGGGCACGGGCCGCAGGAGGAGGGCGTGGCGCCCGCCCTGGTGCTGCGGATCACCGACCGGATGGGCCGGGGCAAGGAGCCGGCCCCGGGTTCGGTGCCGGAGCCCGGTGACCGGATCGCCTGGACGCTCTTCGAGCACGATCAGCGCGGCGGCCCGAAGCTGCCGGACGCGGAGGAGACCCCGTGGACCCACGGCGGTCCGCCGGGCGCCACCGCGGCGACCGCCGAGAGCCCTGACCCCGTGACCTCGGAGGACGTGCTGTGAGCGACGGATTCGACCCGGGCGCGGCGGCGGGCCTGGCCACCGCCCGGATCCTGGACGACACGCTGAACGGCACGGCCCGCGGCATCGTGGTGGACTCCCCGCCCGGCGCCGGCAAGTCGACCCTGGTGGTCCGCGCCGCGCTCGAACTCGCGGCGGCCGGGCGCCCGCTGATGGTCGTCGCGCAGACGAACGCCCAGGTCGACGACCTGGTGGTCCGGCTGGCGGAGAAGGATCCCGGGCTGCCGGTCGGCCGGCTGCACAGCAACGACTCCGACCCGTACGACAAGGTGCTGGACGGGCTGGCCAACGTACGCAAGTCGGCGAAGGCGGCGGATCTGGCCGGGCTGGACATCGTCATCTCGACAGCCGCCAAGTGGGCCCATGTGAAGAACGTCGAGCCGTGGGGGCACGCGATCGTCGACGAGGCGTACCAGATGCGTTCGGACGCGCTGCTGGCCGTCGCCGGGCTCTTCGAGCGGGCGCTGTTCGTGGGCGATCCGGGGCAGCTGGACCCGTTCTCGATCGTGGGCGCCGACCAGTGGGCGGGGCTGAGCTACGACCCGTCGGCGAGCGCGGTCACCACGCTGCTGGCGCACAATCCTGAGCTGCCGCAGCGCAGGCTGCCGGTCTCGTGGCGGCTGCCGGCCTCGGCCGCGCAGCTGGTCTCGGAGGCGTTCTACCCGTACACCCCGTTCCGCAGCGGTACGGACCACGGGGACCGGCTGCTGTCGTTCGGCGTGGGGTCCGACGGGTCGGCGGCGGACCGGGTGCTGGACGAGGCCGCGGAGTCCGGCTGGGGTCTGCTGGAGCTTCCTGCCCGGCACACCCCGCGCACGGACCCGGAGGCGGTCCGGGCGGTGGCCACGGTGGTGCGCCGGCTTCTCGACCGGGGTGGCGCGGCCACCAGCGAGCGCTCCCCGGACCCGGCCCCCGTGACGGCGGACCGGATCGCGGTGGGCACGGCCCACCGCGACCAGGCGGCGGCGGTGCGGGCGGCGCTCGACGAGCTGGGGGTGACGGGCGTGGCGGTGGACACCGCGAACCGGCTCCAGGGCCGCGAGTTCGATGTGACGGTGGTGCTGCACCCGCTGTCCGGGCGGCCGGACGCCACGGCGTTCCATCTGGAGACGGGCCGGCTGTGCGTGCTGGCCTCACGCCACCGGCACGCCTGCATCGTGGTCTGCCGCGCGGGCGTCGCGGAGCTGCTGGACGAGCACCCGTCGACGGAGCCGGTCCAGCTGGGCGTCACGGTGAAGTTCCCGGACGGCTGGGAGGCGAATCACCGGGTGCTGGCACATCTGGCGGAACACCGGGTGCGATGGGGGCGTTGAGGGCGGGGGCGCATGGGGGCAGCGGGGATTTTCGAAGCGCGCCCCGGGGCCCCCTTGCGGCGGGTTGGACAATAGAGGGTGGCCGTCGGCCCACCGGAGGAGGAACAACCACATGGCACAACCCGAGCGGAACGAGCGGCAGCGGCTGCGCCCCGCACCCCTGCTCTTCGAGCCGTCGGCGGCGGTCGCCGATCCTGAGCACTTCTTCGACCTGGAGTCGATGGAGGATCCCAAGGAACTGCTGAGCCGCTCGACCGAGCTGGCGCTGGCCTTCCGCGCGGCGACGGACCGCGCGGTCGAGTTCCAGGCGGTCGCGGCCGCGCAGCTGGCGGATCCGCGCCGGTTCGACCGGCTCACCACCGCGGACATCGCACAGCGGGCGGAGTGGACCGAGGACTATGCGAAGAAGATGGTCGAGTTCGGCCGGAGTCTGCTGAACGCCCCCCGGCCCTGACGGCTCCACTCCGAGCCGACGCTGACCATGGGTAGAACCACTGGCATATGCCTGGGGGCAAGATACTCCTCGCCACCCCGAGCTGTCCTGATTTCCGACAACTCTGGGAATCCGGTCGATCACTCCCGGTAGACCTGTGCATATGACCGCTTGGCTGCCAGACGAAACGACCCTGCACCACGGCGACGGCCCCTACCGGGACGACCGGGACGTCGACGTATTCGCCGCCCTGCGCGAGCAGGCCGGGAACCAGACGGCTCAGGTCACCGCGGCCGGCGCCGCCTGGCTGGCCGGTGCCGCGGCGTATCCGCGCAGCGCGCTGGCCCAGTGGGAGTCGCATCCGTCCGCTCCCGGGGTACTGCCGTGCGGTTCGGCCTTCGACGTGGTGAACGTGCCCACGCTCTTCGGGCGCCGGATGCTCGAACACCTCTGGGCGGACGGTCCGGGCTCCGGACCGGTCGCCACGCACCGCGGCCGGATGCTGCTGTTCGCCTCCCCCGGGACGGCCCAGCGGCTGCCCTCGCTGCTGGACTGGGAGGAGTGGGGCGGCGGCCCGTCGTCCAGGGCCGGCCGGGGCTCACCGGGGCAGGACGACGGCGACCGGAAGGTGCCCCCGCTGCTCTGTCACGGCACCGGGGACGCGGTGACCGTGCCGCCCCTGACCTGCGCACCGAACGGTTCGGGCCCCCGCTGGGTGGTGGCCCCCGATACCCGTAGCCCCTGGCTGCCGGGGCCCGACGTACTGCTCTGGGCCTGTGTGCGGGTGGCCCGGTCGGTGCCCGCGTCGGGGCCCCGTATTTCGATTTTTCCTCCCGCCGATCAGGGTGCTAAGGTCTACGACGTCAGCAGGCGCCGCTAGCTCAGTTGGTTAGAGCAGCTGACTCTTAATCAGCGGGTCCGGGGTTCGAGTCCCTGGCGGCGCACAGACGGAGAAAGCCCCCTCGCGAGAGCGAGGGGGCTTTTTCGTTGCCGTCGTCCTGCCGCCGAGCCCCGGAGACCGCCGTCCTACGTCCCGGTGGTGATCCGGACCGTCCAGGCGCCCGAGGGGGTCCGGTCGGCGACCTCGATCATGGCATGTGCGCCCGGGATGGAGAACGTCTCGCCGACCCGCAGCGGGGCGTCCGCGAGCGGCGGGTAGACCGACTGCTCCCAGCAGGAGTCGGTGTCGGGGTGGGTGTCGATGACGTCGACCGGCCCGCCGCCCGACGGGGTCCCGTTGCGGATCCGGTAGAGCAGCACCCCCTCGGCGCAGGTCGACCGGTCGTTGCCGGTGGCGCTGCGGGCCTCGATCGCCACGGCGCTGCCCTCGCCGGTCCTGATCACCGCGAGCCGGGTCCCGATGGACGCGCCGGGCACGGGCACGGCCGCCATCGGTTCCAGGGTGACGATCCGGTCGCTCTGGATGCAGGTCACCTGCCGGTCGTCCAGCCAGCCGAGCTTCCATTTGTGCCAGCCGAAGAGATCGGGCGCCAGCCCGAACTGGCTGCCCATCACATCCCAGTCGCCCACATAGGTGTCCCAGTCGCCCTTGCCGTCCGAGGGCCGGTGGTAGAGGTCGGCCAGGTCGAAGACGTGTCCGGTCTCGTGGGCCAGCACGTTGTGGTCCGGCGGGTGCTGTTCGAAAACGGTGACGACGCGCCTGATGTCCGTACCGTCGGCATGGATCGGCCGGTCGAAGTTGACGACCTTGGTGGCGTCCGAGTCGACGCCCGGGGCGTCCGGGTCGGCGACGAGGTAGACGATGTCGTACTTCGAGAAGTCCACGTGCGGGTCGGCCGCGTCGATGGCGTCGTGCAGATAGGCGCTGCGCCGGTCGTTGGCCCAGTCACGCTTTACGCCGTACCAGACCGACGGCTTGGGCATCTGGATCCACCGCTGCTGCGGGTGCGGGCGCAGGGTGAACTTTCCGTACGAGGCGCGCTGGAAGAACCGGGTGGTGGCGGGGAAGTAGTCGGAGGTGAGCTCGGCGGGGGTGGTGTCGGGCCTGGCGTCCGGGAACGAGAGGAAGACCATGACCGCGTCGAGCGGGTGGTCGGGGCGCGGGTAGGCGCCGTTCCACTCGTCCAGGCCCAGCGAGTGATGGGCTTCGGTCCGGGGCAGTGCGCAGGCGTCGGCGGCACCGTTGGCGGCCACGGCGGGGCCCGCGACGAGTGAGGTGGCGACGAGCGCCAGGAGCGAGATCAGTCCGGCGGCCATGGCGCGCGGACTCGGTCTCACCACTCCTCCGGGTCCGAGCTGACGCGGCACATCTACCTCCGGGTGCGGGGTGCGGACGCCTCGGATCTTCAGCACCCTCCCGACCACCCTGTGCCGGTTCGGGGCGGTACGTCCTGTTGGGCTGCCCCACTCGGGTCAGTGGCCACCCCATGCACCGCTTTCACGGACAGTCACATTCGATCACCATCGCAACGGGAGAGAACATAACCGCACGGAAACGATCAGTCATGGGCAAACCGGAACTGCGCGCGAATGGCCCATGCCCAGCGGGCGCGCGGTCCGGAACGGTCGGGGCGCTGGAACGGCCGAGCCGCCAACCTCTATGCTTCACCTCGCTTTCCTGCGCGGTTTCCGCCTCTGACAACGGCGCCTCCACGCGGCGGGCCAGTCCGACCAGACCTGTCCGGGACAGAACTGCATGGCGGGAGCGAACGGTGAGCGCAACCTCCGATGGGCCGAGGCCCCCGGCAGGCACAGCACCCTCTTCCGCACGACCGTCGATCACCGACTGTGACGGTTCATGGCCCGTCGTCGGAGCAGCCGTCTCCGTGCCGCACGACTACCGGGCCGCCTTCCTCGCCGCCACACTCCCGATGGCCGTCGTCGACCACGAGGGCCTGGTCGTCACCGCGAACGAGGCCCTGTCCGCCCTGGTCGGCATCGCCGCCCCGGCGCTCACCGCGCAGTCCGCATCCGATCTGGTCGACATCGCGGCGGACGGCCGCAGCTGGCACGCGTACCGCGAGGTGCTGCACGGCCGGCGCTCCCGCTTCCGCTGCACCCGCAGGCTCAAGCACCCCGACGGACGCTCGCTGTGGGCCGAGATCACCGTCGTGCCGATGCCCGCCACGGCTGCGGACGCCGCCGGCGGCGCCCTGGGCACGGCCGGCGCGGACCGCCCGCCCGGCCAGGTGCTGCTTTCCGTCGCGGACGTCAGCGACCGGCGCGAGCTGCAGAAGCGGCTGCGCCATCTCCAGATGCACGACCCGGTGACCCGGCTGCCGAACCGGATGCTGTTCTTCGAGCGGCTCTCCGCCGTCCTGGAGACGCCCGCACCCCAGGACGGCGCCCTTCCCGGCCATGACCGGATCGGGCTCGTCTACCTCGACCTCGACGGCTTCAAGGCCGTCAACGACACCCTGGGCCACCGGATCGGCGACCGGCTGCTCGCCGCCGTCGCCGCCCGGCTCACCGACTGCGCCGAGCAGGAGGCTCCGCGCCCCACCGGCACCCCGCTGGTGGCGCGCCTCGGCGGCGACGAGTTCGCGATCCTGGTCGAGGAGTCCACCGGCACCCAGCAGCTGACCGACCTCGCCCGCACGGTGCTCACCGCCCTCCAGAAGCCCTTCGAACTGGCCGGGCAGCGGCTCTCCGTTTCGGCGTCGATCGGCGTGGTGGAACGGCCGGTGGCGGGGACCTCGGCCACCGGTCTCATGCAGGCCGCCGACACGACGCTGTACTGGGCGAAGGCCGACGGCAAGGCCCGCTGGACCCTCTTCGACCCGGAGCGCAACGCCCACCGGATGACCCGCCAGGCCCTCTCGTCCACCCTCCGGCCGGCCGTCGAACGCGGTGAGTTCACCATCGAGTACCAGCCGCTGGTCGGCATGGCCGACGGGGTCGTGACCGGAGTGGAGGCGCTGGTCCGCTGGAACCATCCGCAGTTCGGCATGCTCTCGCCGAATCGGTTCGTCGCGATCGCCGAGGAGGACGGCTCGATCGTGCAGCTCGGCCGGTGGGTGCTCCGCGCGGCATGCCGTCAGGCCCGGCGCTGGCAGCTCGACCACCCGGCCGAGCCGCCGCTGTTCATCAGCGTCAACGTCGCGGTGCGGCAGGTCTGGGACTCCGACCTGGTCACCGATGTGGCGGAGATCCTCGCCGAGACCGGTCTTGACCCGGCGCTGCTCCAGCTGGAGCTGACCGAGTCCGCGGTGATGGGTTCGGCGGGCCGCCCGCTCCAGTCCCTCCAGGCCCTCAGCGACATGGGCGTCCGCATCGCCATCGACGACTTCGGGACGGGCTATTCCAACCTCGCCTACCTGAGCCGTCTGCCGGTCTCCGTGCTGAAGCTGGACGGCGCCTTCGTACGCGGTTTCCGCTACGAGGACGGCACGCATCCCAGCCCCGCGGACGAGACGATCGTCGAGGCCATGGTCCAGCTCGCGCACCGGCTCGGCCTGACCGTCACCGCGGAGTGCGTGGAGACGGCCGGCCAGGCGGAGCGGCTGCGGCGGATCGGCTGCGACACCGGGCAGGGCTGGCTCTACTCCCGCGCGGTCGCCCCGGAACGCATCGCCGAACTGATCGACGCCCGCGCGCTGGAGGCCTGAGGCAGCGGCCGCCGCCCCGGACGGCCGGCCCGGCGTCCGGGTCAGGCCCCCGGCAGGCCGTACGCGTCCGCGATGAGGCCGTAGCTGCGCAACCGGGCCTCGCCGCCGTGGGCGTTGGCGGTGATCATCAGTTCGTCGGCGCCGGTGCGCTTGGCCAGGTCGTCGAGGCCGGTGCGGACCTCGTCCGGGGTGCCGTGGACGATGTTGACGAGCCAGCTGTCGACGAACTCGCGCTCCATCGGGGTGAAGGCGTACGCCTCCGCCTCCTCGGGCGTCGGGACCAGGCCGGGGCGGCCGGAGCGCAGACGGAGCATCGACAGGGCGCCGGTCAGCACCTGGCGGCGGGCCTCGCGCTCGTCGTCGGCGGCCAGGGCCGCGACGCCGATCAGGGCGTACGGGGCATCCAGGACCGCGGACGGCTTGAAGGACTCCCGGTACAGCTCCAGGGCCGGAACGGTGTTCTGGGCCGAGAAGTGGTGGGCGAAGGCGAAGGGCAGGCCGAGCACGCCGGCCAGCCGGGCGCTGAAGCCGGAGGAGCCGAGCAGCCACAGGGGCGGCCGGGCCGGGGACTGGACGCCGCCCTCGGAGGTGGCCTGGACGGGGCCCGGGACCGCGTGGATGCGGGCGTAGGGGTGACCGTCGGGGAAGTCGTCGTCCAGGAAGCGGGTCAGCTCGGCCAGCTGCTGGGGGAAATCGTCGGCGCCCTCGTTGAGCCGCTCGGTCCGCCGCAGGGCGGCGGCCGTCGCGCCGTCGGTGCCGGGGGCGCGGCCGAGGCCGAGGTCGACCCGGCCGGGGGCCATGGCCTCCAGGGTGCCGAACTGTTCGGCGATGACGAGGGGGGCGTGGTTGGGCAGCATGACGCCGCCGGAGCCGAGCCGGATGCGTTCGGTATGAGCAGCGGTGTGGGCCAGGATCACAGCCGGCGAGGAGGAGGCGACACCGGGCATGGAGTGGTGCTCGGCGACCCAGTAGCGGTGGAAGCCGCGCCGCTCGGCGAGCTGCGCGATCTCGACCCCGGTGCGCAGCGCCTGGCTCGCGGTACTGCCCTGTCCCACGGTCACCAGATCGAGCACGGAGAGCGGAACGGGTGCCGTCCCCTCCGCCTTGCCACGGATCTCGTCGCCTCGAATCTCGTCCACGTCCTGACCTCTCCGGTGGTGCTCGTATGTCGCTCGTGCGTCCGGAGACAACGAACAGGAGGTGGGCTCCGGTTATTCCCGGGTGGCTCCCCCGCCGTGCCGGTTGCCGCCGTGGGCGTAATTGCGTCCGCTGCCCCAGATACTCCGGCCCGAGGACGGGGTGGCGGGAGCGGGCGGCGATTCGCGGGCGGCGAAGAGCTCGCCGAGCCGGGGCGCCCAGGCGGGGCGGTCCGCCAGGCGCAGGGCCTCCCGGACGCTCACCTGGTTCGCGGTGAGGACCGGTTTGCCGAGCAGCTCCTCCAGCTCCGCGAGGTGGCCGACCGTGTGCAGGGCCGTGTCCGGCAGCAGGACCACGTCCGCGTCCGGGTGGTCGGCCGCCGTAGCCAGCTCCGCGACCTGGTCCGGTCCCCACGCGGCGGCCTCGGCGGCCGTGGCGACCCCGGCCGCACGGGTGGCGAGCACCTCGATGCCCTCGGCCTCCAGGAACGCGGTGAAGCCGGCGGCGATCTCCTCGGGGTAGGTCGCGGCGACGGCCACCCGGGCGGCGCCCAGCTTCCGTACCGCGTGGACGAAACCGACGGAGGTACTGGAGACCGGCACGCCCACCGCGCGGGCCACGGCCGCAGCCTGGTCGTGTGCGCCCTGCGGGCCGTACAGGAAACTGCCGCCGTCACAGGCCCAGACGACGGACTCGACCCCGGACCGCTGCAGCTCCTCGGCACCGGTCGCCAGCCGGCCGGGGGCGCCCAGCTCCCGCAGGGCGTCCTCGCTGTAGGCGTCGTCGGGGCACTCGGTGTGGTTCACGACGAGTCTGATGGTGCTGTCGAGCAGGATCTCCATCCGCGGGTAGTCGTCCTCCGCGAAATGGCCCGGGTAGAGGAATCCGACGGTCGTCATATCCACCCTTCCTGTGTGCCGACTGCTGTGCGGCTGTGTTCCGGAGCCCCGGAACTCTGCCATCTCTGTCCAGTATTCCCCCATCCGCCCCGGTCATCGCTCCGACCTGTTGACGGGCACGGGGGCGGCTGCCAGCGTGGGGCCTCAGCCCACCTCGGCCGACGCGGGAGGAACCGCCCCCCATGCCGGAGCCCGTCCTGCTCGTCCTGGACGCAGATCCGCCGCCCCGGCTCGGCCGGCTGACCGGACGGGTCCGGGTCCGGCACGTCGACGGGGCCGGCCTGGCCGCGCAGCTCCCGTCGGCCGATGTCCTGCTCGTCTGGGACTTCACCTCCGACGCGGTGCGGGAGGCGTGGCCCGGTGACGGACCCCGCCCTGCCTGGGTGCATACGGCGAGCGCGGGCGTGGACCGGCTGCTCTGCCCGGAGCTGGTGGACTGCGACACGGTGGTCACCAACGCCCGGGGCGTCTTCGAGCAGCCGATCGCCGAGTACGTGGCGGGGCTGGTGCTGGCGTTCGCGAAGGATCTTCCCGGCACGCTGGAGCTCCAGCGCCGACGCCGGTGGCAGCACCGCGAGAGCGTCCCGGTCGCGGGATCGCGCGCCGTGGTGGTCGGAGCCGGACCGATCGGGCGGGCCATCACCCGGGTGCTGATGACACTGGGCGTCGAGGTGGCGCTGGTGGGGCGCACGGCCCGGCGCACCATCCATGGAACAGCCGATCTGGACCGGCTGGCGGCACGGGCCGACTGGGTGATCTGCGCGGCGCCGCTGACCCCGCGCACGTACGGGATGTTCGACTCCCGGTTCTTCGGGCTGATGCTGCCCTCGGCCCGGTTCATCAATGTCGGGCGCGGCCCGATGGTCGTCGAGGACGACCTCGTGGACGCGCTGCGCAAGCGGTGGATCGCGGGTGCGGCGCTCGATGTCTTCGAGCGGGAGCCGCTCGGTCCGCAGAGCCCGCTCTGGGACGTGCCCGGTCTGATCGTGTCGCCGCACATGAGCGGTGACACGGCGGGCTGGCGCGACCGGCTGGGCGAGCAGTTCGTCGCGATGTACGAACGGTGGGCGGCCGGGCAGCCGTTGCCGAACGTGGTGGACAAGCGGCTCGGCCACGTCCCAGGAGCGGATCCGGACGAGTGACCTCAACGGGGCCCGATCGATACCGACTTCACCACCCCATTACGGACATCTACCGATAACACCCCGTCACCCATCGCGCACCGCAGGGAAATACACCCCGCACCCGGACCGTCGCACTCCGCCCAACTTCGGACACGGGAAGGTCACCCTCCGGCCACCGTTCGATTACATGCGACTTACTCCTGCATAGACGTACGGGACAGGGAAGGCGTTCACCCTGTCCGGACTGTTCGACCCCTTCAGGAGACTGCGAACCATGGCTGACTTCCCGAATCTGTCCCGCCGGGGCTTTCTCAACCGATCGGCAGCCGTGGGCGGTCTGCTCGTCGTGCCCGGCCTGCTCACCGCGTGCAGCAAGACCGGCGCCGACTCCGCGGACGGCGAGGGAGCCCTCGACAAGCTCCGCAAGCAGGGCTTCGTCCGGGTCGCGTACGCGGATGAGGCCCCGTACGGCTACATGGAGGGCAAGCAGCTCAAGGGCGAGGCGCCGGCGCTGCACAGCGAGATCTTCAAGGCCCTCGGGGTCAAGGAGCTGCGGCCCACCCTCTCCGAGTGGGACGGGCTGATCCCGGGCCTTCAGGCCAAGAAGTACGACGTGGTCAGCGCCGGTATGGCGATCACCCCCGAGCGCTGCGCCAACGCACTCTTCTCGGAGCCCGAGTTCATCTCGCCGACCGCGATGATGGTGAAGAAGGGCAACCCGAAGAAGATCACCGACCTGGCGTCCGCGAAGGCGGCCGGGATCACCATCGGTGTGATGGCGGGTGCGGTCGAGGGCTCGTACGCCGAGGGTGCCGGCATCTCCAAGGACAAGATCAAGACGCTGCAGAAGCCGCAGGACGGCGCGGACGCGGTCAAGGGCGGCCGGGTCGACGCGTTCCTGCTGACCGGCATCTCGCTGCGCTGGCTCGCCAAGACCAACTCGGGCACCGAAGTGACCGAGGCCTTCCTGCCGGAGCTCAAGGGCAAGAAGCAGTACAGCCCCGGCGGCGCCGTCTTCCGCAAGGGCAACGAGGATCTGCGGGACGCGTTCAACCGTGAGCTGAAGAAGATCGTCGCCGACAAGTCGCGCTATGTGAGCCTGCTCCAGGACTACGGCTTCGGAGCCAGTGAGCTTCCGCCGGCCAACCTGAAGACGGCCGATCTGTGCAAGGGCTGACAGGGACGGAACCCACCGCATGAGTGATTTCTTCTCCGCCTTCATGGACGATCTCCCACAGTTGCGCTCGGGCCTGTGGGTAACGCTGGAGGCCACGATCCTGGGCGCGCTGGTGGCCCTGGTGCTGGCGTTCGTGCTCGGCCTGATGTCGATCAGCCGGAAGCTGCTGGCGCGCGGCGTCTCGCGCGTCGTCGTGGAGTTCTTCCGCGGCACCTCGCTGTACGTCCAGCTGTTCTGGTTCTACTACGCGATGCCGCCGCTGACGGGGTACGAGCTGTCACCGCTGCTCTGCGGCGTCATCGCCTTCGGCCTCAACTACGGGGCGTACGGCGCCGAGGTGGTGCGCGGGGCGATCAACTCCGTGCCGCGTGCCCAGTACGAGGCCGCGGTCGCGCTCAACATGACGCCGCTGCACCGGATGCGCAAGGTGATCATGCCGCAGGCGTGGGTGCAGATGCTCCCCTCGCTCACCAACCTGCTGATCCAGCTGCTGAAGTGCACGCCGCTGCTGTGGCTCATCTCGGCGGCCGATCTGATGACCGCGGTCGAGAAGCTGCGCAGCCGCACGGGTGAGACCCTCGTCGCGTATCTGACCCTGCTGGTCTGCTACTTCGTGATCGCGTACGCGCTGACCCTGCTGATGAACCTGCTGGAGCGGTCCGCCAAACGGCGGCTCGGCCTGGAGACCGGCGGGGGCAGCCTGCTGAAGTCCCGCAGCGCCGTGACCGCCGCCGCTGGAGGTGCCCGGTGAACGAGGGATTCAAGTGGGACGCCGTCGGCGAGGCCCTGCCCCTGCTCCTGCAGGGCTTCAAGATCACCTTGCTGGCCACCGTGCTGGGCATCGCGGTCGCCGCGGTGCTCGGACTGGTGATCGCGATCGCCGGACGGGCCCCGAGCCGGTTCGTGACCGTGCCGGTGAAGGTGGTGATGGAGTTCATCCGCTCCACTCCGCTGCTGATCCAGCTCGTCGGCGCCGCCGCCGTGTTCAGCTCGGTGGAACCGCTGTACGTCGGCATCGTGGTGCTGGGCATCCACTACGCCACGTACACCTCCGAGGTGTACCGCGCCGGGATCGACAGTGTGCCGAAGGGCCAGTGGGAGGCCTGCCGGGCGCTGTCCATGTCGCCCCGGCGGACCTGGCAGGCCGTGATCCTGCCGCAGGCCGTGCGCAACGTACTGCCCGCGCTGGGCAACTACGCGATCCTGATGTTCAAGGAGACTCCGTTCCTCGCCGTGATCACGGTGGAGGAAATGGTCTTCAAAGCCCGTGAGTACGGGGCCGAGCACTTCGTGTACACCGAGGTGTTCACGCTCGCCGGCCTGATCTTCCTGGTCGCGAGCTACCCGACCTCACTGTTGATGAGAAAGCTGGAGAAGCGCCTTGGCCACTGAACCTCTCCCCGTGCAGAAGACCGCGGCCACGGCGCCCGAGGACGTCGTGCCGGTCTCCACCTCCAAGGACACCGGGCATCCGCTGGTCCGCTTCGACAAGGTCGTCAAGCAGTACGGCGACCATGTCGTCCTCGACCAGCTGGACTTCACGGTCGATCGCGGCGAGCACGTCACCCTGATCGGGCCCAGCGGCTCCGGCAAGACCACCATCCTGCGGCTGCTGATGACGCTGGAAAAGGTCAGCGACGGCGTGATCCGGATCAACGGTGACCCGCTGACGCACATGCAGGCGCCGGACGGCTCGCTGAAGCCGGCGTCCGAGAAGCATCTGCGCGAAGCGCGGAAGAAGATCGGGATGGTCTTCCAGCAGTTCAACCTCTTCCCCAACATGAAGGTGCTCCAGAACATCACCGAGGCGCCGGTCAACGTCCTGGGGATGGACCGCGACAAGGCGGAGACCCGGGCCAAGGAGCTCCTCGACCTGGTCGGCCTCTCCGCGAAGATCGACGCCCACCCCTCCCAGCTCTCCGGCGGCCAGCAGCAGCGGGTGGCCATCGCGCGGGCGCTGGCGATGGAGCCGGAGATCCTGCTCCTGGACGAGGTGACGTCGGCACTCGACCCGGAGCTGGTGGCGGGCGTACTGGAGCTGCTGAGCGACATCGCCCGCAACACCGACATCACCATGCTCTGTGTGACCCACGAGATGAACTTCGCCCGGGACGTCTCGGAGAAGGTACTGATGTTCGACGCAGGACGGGTCGTGGAGTCGGGTTCGCCGGAAAAAATCTTCACGGATCCAGAAAACGAACGCACTCGCGAATTCCTCAACGCGGTGCTGTGACCTCGGAGTCCGACGCGCGACCGTGACGTTGGCATATGCCGGACGGGTGCGCCCCAGCCTGTAGCGCCGGGGCGCACCGCCGAGTCGTCAACACCCGCCCCTCAGCGGTTCTTTGGCGGCTATCGTGAGGGCAGAGCTTGCGGTCACAACCTGGTAGGGGGAAACCGTGGCGTTGAAGCCCGAACCGACCGCGCCGTTCCACTCGGTGCAGTACGCCCTTCGTGTACTCGAAGCGGTCTCCAAGCACGGCAACGGGGTGACGGACACCCAGATCGCCCGGGAGACGGGGCTGCCCGTGGGGCATCTCGCCTCCCTCCTGCTGATGCTGCGCCGCGAGGGGTACGTCGAGCAGATCGCCGACGGCGCGTATGTCATCGGCGCCTCGCTGTTGCTGCTCGGCTCCGGCGCTGCGCGCAGACAGGCCGTGGAGGCCCGGCTCCAGCAGGCGCTGGTGCAGCTGCGGGACTCGGTCGGTGCGGCGATCTACATCAGCCGGTACGTGGACGGCGAGATCCGGGTGACCCAGTACGCCGACGGGCCGGGTACGCCGGCGGTCAACGAGTGGGTGGACTTCCGGTCCGCGGCGCATGCCTCGGCGATCGGCAAGTGCCTGCTGACCCAGCTGGATCAGAACGGGCGGCGCGACCATATCTCGCGGCACAAGACCGCGCGGCTGACGTCGCGGACGATCACGAGCGAGAAGGTCCTCTTCTCCAAGCTGGACAGCCAGCCGGCGACGGTTCCGGTGCTCGATCTCCAGGAGTACGCGGTCGGCACGGTGTGCGCGGCGGTCCCCTTGACCGCGGGGGCGTCGGCGGGGTGCCTGGCGCTTTCGCTGCCGGTCGAGGATGCGCATCGCTTGCGCGAGGCGGCGGATACGTTGAACCGGCGGGCGGCGCCGGTGCTGTTGTCCCTGGCCCTGTAGCGCCGGGGCGCCCCCGGACGGCCTTTGTCCTCAATCGCCGGACGGGCTGGGATTCCGGAGGTGCGGGCCCGCCCGGAGCACCGTCCGTCCTCAATCGCCGGACGGGCTGGGTTTGGCCGGAGTGGGCTGGGTTGGGCCAGTGTGGGCTCGGGGTTGGCCAGTGTGGACTGGGGTTTTACGCCGGTTTTACGTCGGCGGGCAGATCGAGCTCAGCCGGGCAAAATCAAGCCCGTCCGGCGATTGAGGACATCTTTTCAGCCCGTCCGGCGCTTGAGGACAGACACACCCCAGCCCGTCCGGCGCTTGAGGACACACCACCCCAGCCCGTCCCGCGCCTGAGGGCGCCTACCGCTCCAGCCACACCGCCGTGTCGCGCGGCAGCAGCGACGGGTCGTCCAGCGCCGCGCTGGACAGGAGCACCCGCGCACCCACCGGCAGCCGCACCGGATCCGCGCCCAGGTTCACCACGCAGCGGAAGGAATCCGCGCGGTCGAAGCAGACCGTGTCCGGGCCCGCGTCCACCCAGGCCAGGGCCTCCGGGAGCGCGGTGAAGCGCTCCCGGCGGAGGGCCAGCGCGGTGCGGTACAGGGTGAGGAAGGAGTCCGGGTCCTCGCGCTGGGCCGACACGCTCAGCGGCGACCAGTCCCCCGGCTGCGGCAGCCACGGTGCCGCGGCACCCGCCGGGGAGAAGCCCAGCGAGGGCGCATCCGCCTGCCACGGCAGGGGGATACGGCAGCCGTCGCGGCCCCGGTCCGTACCGTCGGAGCGGACGAACGTGGGGTCCTGGATGAGCGCGTCGGGCAGGTCCTGGACCTCCGGCAGGCCGAGCTCGTCGCCCTGGTAGACGTACACCCCGCCCGGCAGGGCCAGCGTCAGCAGCGCCGCAGCCCGCGCCCGCCGCCGCCCGAGCACCGGGTCGCTCGGATCGAGCAGCCGCTTGTCGCCCATGTCGAAGGACGTGTCCGCGCGCCCGTACCGCGTGACGTGCCGGATCGTGTCGTGGTTGGACAGCACCCACGTCGGCGGCGCCCCCACCGGCGCGTGCCCGGCGAACGTGTCGTCGACGACCCCACGAAGCGCCGCCGCGTCCCACGGGCAGCACAGGAAGTCGAAGTTGAAGGCGGAGTGCAGCTCGTCCGGGCGCAGATAGCGGGCGGTCTGCTCGGCGGACGGCAGCCAGACCTCCCCGACGAACACCCGCTCCCCGTCGTACGAGTCGAGGATCTTGCGCCAGGACCGGTAGATGTCGTGGACGGCGTCGCAGTCCTGGTACGGGAGGTCGGTGATGTCGGGCGCGGGGCCGACATTGGGCAGCCCCGGCTTCTTCGCCAGGCCGTGCGCGACGTCGATCCGGAAGCCGTCGACCCCCCGGTCCAGCCAGAACCGCAGGATGTCCTCGAACTCGGCCCGCACCTCGGGGTGTTCCCAGTTCAGATCGGGCTGCTCGGGCGCGAACATGTGCAGGTACCAGGGCCCCGCGCTGCCGTCCGCCTCGGTGACCCGCGTCCACGCGCTGCCGCCGAAGTACGACGTCCAGTCGTTGGGCGGGAGTTCGCCGGCCTCGCCCCGGCCGGACACGAACCAGAAGCGTTCCCGCTCCGCCGAGCCGGGGCCCGCCGCGAGCGCGGCGCGGAACCAGGTGTGCCGGTCGGAGCAGTGGTTGGGGACCAGGTCGACGAGGACCCGCAGCCCGTGCCCATGGGCCTCGGCGATCAGCTGCTCGGCCTCGGCGAGGGTGCCGAAGAGCGGGTCGATGGCGCGGTAGTCGGCCACGTCGTAGCCGCCGTCGGCCATCGGCGATGCGTACCACGGGTTGAACCACAGGGCGTCCACGCCGAGTTCACGCAGATACGGCAGCCGGCTGCGGACCCCGGCGAGGTCACCGGTGCCGTCCCCGTTGCCGTCCGCGAAGCTGCGTACGTAGATCTGGTAGATCGCGGCGTGCCGCCACCAGTGGGTCACTGAGACTCCTTGCTCGGTAAAGGGTGGCGCGGGGGAACGGGCTACCGTCAGGGGCGGCCCGCCCCCCGCACCGGACGGGGCTACCAGCCGGTGTTGCCGGTGCCTCGGGTGATCGCGAAGCCGCCCGCGAGCGAGAGCCCGCCGTCGGTGGCGCCGCTCACGGTGACGCCGGAGAAGGTCCCGGCCCCCGCGGAGTTGATCTCGATGCCGTACGTGCCGGCCTTGTCGACGTTCAGGCCGTCGACGGTCAGGTCGGCGACGTTCTTCTGCCAGCTGATGAGCAGCCCGCTGTAGGTACTCATCAGGACGTCGTTGTCCTTCAGCTCGACCGGCGCGGTGATGTCGGAGGAGTCGGCGTAGATCCAGAGCGCGCCGAGCTCGCTCTGCCAGTTGGGTTCGTAACCACCGGTCCGCGTCAGGGTGTTGCGCTGGACCGAGGTGGTGCCGCTGAACGGCACGGGGGCGAACCGGCTGCTGATCGCGATGCCGGATGCGCCGGTGACCGTGTCGGCGAGGAGGTTGTCCTCGACCCGGTTGGCGTGGCCGCCGTAGATGCCGACCGTGTTGGCGAGCAGCGGGAGCTGCACGGTGTTGAAGCGGAACGCGCAGTCCGTGACGGCCTGGGACTCGGAGAACATCGCGAGTCCGTCGTCCCCGGTGTTGCGGATACTGGACTGCACCACCTCACTGCCGGCGGTGCCCTTGTGGAGGTTGACGCCGTCCGCGAAGGTGTCACGGATGCGCAGCCCGGTGGCGAGGAGGCCGGTGGTCGGGGCGTCGATCCAGAGGCCGACCTTGGTGTGCTCGATCCAGATGTTCTGCAGGGTCGAGCCGTTGCCGAAGTCGCCCTCGATCGCCGCGTCGAAGTTGGCGTCGTCCCGGTAGGAGACGTCACCGGCGATCATCAGGTCCTGGACGTTGCTGGTGCCGCCGTGACCGAAGAGGCCTCCCTTGCCGTTCTTGCCGCGCAGCACGGTGTACCACTGGCCGGCGCCGCGCAGATCGGCACCGGTGAGATCGATGTGCCCGGAGATGTCGTACGTACCGGAGGGCAGCCAGAGCCCCTTGCCCTGCGAAGTGGCGGTGGTCAGCGCCGCGTTGAGGGCGGAGGTGTCGTCCGTCGTGTCGTCCGGGGTCACGCCGAGCGTGGTGGCGGAGACGAATCCGTCGGGCATGGTGAGCGCGGCCGGAGCGGTCTCGGCCTCGACGAGGTCCAGGGTGTAGGAGGCCGCGGTGTCGTCCGCGTCCTTCTGGAACTTCAGCACGGTGCCGGCCGGCAGCTCCCCGGGCAGCAGGGTGCGGGTCTCGTCGAAGAAGTGGTGGCCGGAGCCCTGCGAGGGGTCGTTGGTGTAGGGGTATTCGCCGTAGACCCAGCTGTACTTGGAGGTCAGGTCGAGGTTCTTCAGCTCGGTGCCGTCGGCGTACACGCTGAGGGAGGCGTTGACGCCGGTGCCGGCCGCGTTGTCCGGCAGGGAGTAGCGCAGGGTCAGCGCGTTGGCGGGCTTCGTCAGGGTGAACTGCACGTAGTCGCCGGTCTCGTCGAGGACGACGGCCTTGCGGCCGGATGCCTCGGACGGGACGGTGAGGTAGGTGCGGTCGGGGCCCGTGGTGGTGGCGTCGGTGTCGCCGTCCTCGGCCTCGTAGGCGGTGTACGGGAGGGTGGCGCCACGGGTCGCGGCGGGGGTGGAGCCGGTGACGCCGATGCTGTCGAGCTGGTAGTCGCCGTTGTCACCGGGTGCGGTGCGCAGCGTGAGGCTGTTGAGCGCGGCGCGCAGCGACACGTCGGTGTCGGCGGTGGCCCAGGCGGCGCCGGTGCCGGGCAGGGTGAGCCGGTGGGCGGTGGTGCCGTTGGCGAGGAGCGTGACGGTGGCGTCGCTGTTCCCGGGGGTGCGGTAGCGGACCGTCACCGGATAGGTGGCCGCCTTGGGTGCGGTGACGGAGAAGACCGCGCGGGCTCCGGTGCCGGTGAAGCCGGAGACGTAGGCGCCACCTTCGTATCCGGTGACGGCGGTGGCCTTCGCTGCGCCGCCGGATACGAAGGCGTCCTCGGCTTGGAGGACGGCGTCGGCCGCCTGTGCCGTAGCCGTCACCGTCGCCCCGTACAGCAGGATTCCGAGCATCGACAGGAGCAGGGGCAGCACGGTACGCAGAGTGGAGAGGCGGGTGTGGGAGCGGGTGTGGGAGCGCTTTCTTGGTGCAGGAGACACAGCAGTGTGTCCTTCCTGGGTGGGGGGACTAGCGGGGTGGCGCCCGAAGGGGGCACGAGGGGGAGCCGGGTCAGCCCTTGAGGCTGCCCGCGGTGAGGCCCGCGATGATGTGGCGCTGGAAGATCAGGAACAGGACGAGCAGCGGGACGGCGGCCATGGCCATGCCGGCCAGCAGCTGGTTGGCCGGCATGAACTCGGAGAGCCGGTTCAGGGCCACGGTGATCGGCTGGCGTGCCTCGTCGGGGAGGACGAGCATCGGCCAGAGGAAGTCCTTCCAGACGCCGACGACCGCGAAGATCGAGACGACGGCGAGCACCGGCCGGGACAGCGGCAGGACGACCGAGACCAGAATCCTGACCGTGCCGGCGCCGTCGATGCGTGCGGAGTCGAGGAGCTCGGCGGGTATCTGGTCGAAGAACCGCTTCAGGATGAAGATGTTGAAGGCGTTGGCGGCGGCGGGGAGCCAGATCGCGAACGGGGTGTTGATCAGGTTGACGTGCAGGAGCGGCACGTCGACGACGGTCAGGTACGTCGGTACGAGCAGCGCGGACACCGGCAGCATCAGGGTCGCCAGCATCATGCCGAGGACGACGTTGCCCAGCAACGGCCGCAGTTTGGACAGCGCGTAGGCGGCGGAGACGTCGACCAGCAGCTGGGTGAGCCAGGCGCCGAGCGCGAGGACGAGGGTGTTGAGGAAGTAGTGCCCGAGCCCCACGTTGGTCCAGGCGTCGGCGTAGCTCTCCGGGTGCCAGCTCTGCGGGAGCAGTGTGGGGTGGGGGTCGGCCAGTTCCGCGGACGACTTCATCGCGCCGGTCGCCATCCAGTACAGCGGGAAGACGAAGGTGAGGGTGAAGCCGATCAGGGTGAGGACCAGCACGAAGCGGTAGAGGAACCTGCCGGTGCGGCGGTTCATCTCGGCGGGTGCGATCAGGGTGCGTACGGGGGTTTCGGCGGCCATGGCGGTTCCTCTCAGTTCTTGGTCCGGGTCAGGCGCAGATAGACGCCCGCGAAGAGTCCGAGCACCACGAACAGCAGCGTGCTCATGGCACTCGCCAGGCCGAAGTCGTTGTAGACGAAGGCGTAGCGGTAGAGCAGCAGGAGCACGGTGACGGTGGCGTCGTCGGGGCCGCCGCCGGTGAGCACGAAGGGTTCGACGAAGACCTGCATGGTGCCGATGACCTGGAGCAGCAGCGTGATCATCAGGATGAAGCGCATCTGCGGGATGGTGACGTGCCACAGCCGCTGCCGGACGGACGCCCCGTCCAGCTCCGCCGCCTCGTACAGCTCGCCCGGAATACCGCCGAGCGCCGCCAGGTAGATGAGGGTGGTGGTGCCCATGTTGGCCCAGGTGGAGACCAGGACCAGGGAGACCATCGCGAGGTTCTCCGACTCCAGCCACTGCTGGGCGGGGAGGTGGAATACCTCCAGGACGTTGTTGAACAGTCCGGGGCCCGGGTCGTAGAACCAGCGCCAGAGGAGCATGGTGACGATCGGCGGGAGCATGACCGGGAGGTAGACGGTCATCCGCAGGTACGAGCGGCCGTGCCGCAGCTCGTTCAGGACGACGGCGGTGGCGAACGGGGCCGCGAAGCCGAAGACCAGGGCGAGCAGGGTGAAGCAGCCGGTGTTCTTCCAGGCGGTGAGGAACAGCGGGTCGTCGAACAGCCGCTGGAAGTTGTCCAGGCCGACCCACTGGGCGGGCTGGGCGAAGGTGACCTGCTGGAAGCCGAGGAGGACGCCGCGGACGATCGGGTACCAGGAGAACAGGGCGAAGCAGAGCACACCGGCGGCGAGGAAGAGGTACGCGACGAGGTTCTCGCGGACCCTGCGCCCCAGCCGGGAGCTGCGTGGCCCGGCAGGTCCGGCGGTACCGGCCGGGGCCGGGGACCCCGGTGCCGGGTCCCCCTGCTCCTCGCCGGTGCTCTTCGCCACGGCGGAGGAGAGCGGCGACACGGTCATGGTCACTTCACCGAGGCGAGGACGGCGCCGGCCTTCTTCGCAGCTTCGGCCAGGAGAGCGTCGATGTCCGCGTCCTTCTTCGTCAGCACGGACTGCATGACGCCGTCGAGCACGGTGTAGAGCTGCTGGGCGTTGGGCGGCTCGACCTTGGTCGCCACCTGGGCGTTGCGGTCGACGAAGGGCTGGTAGTTCCTGACCGGGGTGTTGGCGTACTTCGCGTGGATCCGGTCGATTTCGGCCTGGGTGTCACCGGCGAACAGCCGGGGCTGCGGCAGCCCGATCGGCACACCGTCCTTCTTGGCCCGCTTGCTGTCCACGGCCTCCCGCTCGGGGCTGCGCAGGTACTTCCACTGCACCCAGGTGAGACCGGCCCTGATCTTCTCCGGGGAGGCCTTGGGGTTGAACATGAACCCGTCACCGCCGCCGAGGGTGGCCGTACCGGGCATCGCCGCGAGTCCGTAGTCGTCGTAGCTCCGCTCGAACTGCTTGACGATGGTGGGGATGTTGTCGGGTCCGGCCATGTACATTCCGAGCTTGCCGGAGCCCATCAGCTTCTGGACGTCGGCTATCTCCAGCAGCTGGCGGGTGCCCATGCTGTTGTCGGTCCAGCGCATGTCGTGCAGCGCCCGGAGGGCCTTGCGTCCGGCCTCGCTGTCGAACGCCGCCTTCCACGTGCCGTTCTGCTGCGTCGCGACCTCTCCGCCCATGGAGTAGATCCATGAGGTGAGGTGCCAGCCGCCCTGGTTGTTCTTGCTGTAGTCGGCGTATCCGACCGTGCCGTCGCCGAGTGCGCTGATCTTCTTGGCTGCGGTGCGGACCTCCTCCCAGGTGGCCGGCGGCTTGTCGGGGTCGAGGCCGGCCTTCTTGAACAGGGCGCGGTTGTAGAGCAGCCCGAGCGAGTAGTTGCCGGTGGGCAGCCCGTACGTCTTGCCGTCGGCGTCCTTGAAGACCTTGAGAAGCGCCGGGTCGATGCCCTTGACGAACGGCACGTCGGCGACGTATTTGCTGATGTCGGCGGCCTGGCGCCGCTGGATCAGCCCCGCGGGGTCGGTGAAGTAGACGTAGTAGACGTCCTCCAGCTGGCCGCCCGCGAGCTTCGCCGCGAAGGTCTTCGGGTCCATCTGGCCTTCGCGGGCGTCGATCCTGATCTTCGGGTGGCTCTTCTCGAACGCCTTGACGTCCTCCATGAAGTTCTTGCGGTCGACCGGCTGGGTCTTGGCCGGCATTCCGTTGACGCTGATCGTCACCACGCCGTTCTTGTCCACGCCGGAGGACGAGGAGGCGGAGCCACCGCAGGCCGTGAGAGCGAGGGACAGGGCGACGGCCGTCGCCGAACCGAGAACCTGACGCCTGCTGATGCCGGACGAGCCATCCATGCGAATCGAGCCTTCCTGGGTGAACCGCGGGGCTGTCGGACCCCGAGCGCTTGAAGCTGCGCTGAAGGTAGAAGCCGGTTACGCAAGAAGTCAATGCATCAACGCAAGAAAGTAATGTTCTTGACCTTCCGAGGTAACGCGAACGTGCTCAGTGGGGGCGGGCCGCCGTGGACCCCCGGACGATCAGCTCGGTATCGAACATCATCAGTTCGTTTGCACTGGCATGGCCGTCGATCTGCGCGACGAGCGCGGCGACGGCGGCCGTGGCCATGGCCTGGATGGGCTGTCTGGACGTGGTCAGCGGCGGCTCGGTGGCCACCATGAACGGGGAGTCGTCGAAGCCCACCACCGAGAGGTCCTTCGGCACCGAGAGTCCCTGCCGGCGGGCTCCCCGCACCGCGCCGAGCGCCAGCGCGTCACTGGCGCAAACGATGCCGGTGACCCCTTCGGCCAGCAGTCTGGGCAGTGCGGTGGACCCGCCCTCCATGGTGAACAGCGCATGCGCCACCAGCCGGCGCCATGCGTCCGGAGCATCCCCGCGACGACTGCAGAAGGCCGCGTAACCGGCCAGCTTCCGGGCCGAGGGGACGTGCCCCACCGGCCCCAGGATCATCCCGATGCGCTCGTGCCCCAGCGAGGCGAGATGGGTCAGCGCCTGCTCGGCGGCCAGGGCGTCGTCCACCCGGACCTGGGCCACACCGAGATTCTCGTCCGCGGCGTTGAGCAGCACCATCGGCACCTTGCGCTCCCGCAGCGCCCGGCCGTGCTCGGGGCCCGCGTCGGCATAGCTGGCGCCGATGAAGACGATGCCGCCGATGTTCTGGTCCAGCAGCATCTCGATGTAGTGCGCCTCGGAGACCCCGTCGGCCGTCCGGGTGCACAGCACGGGTATCAGTCCGCGCTTGTTGAGCAGCCCGCACAGGGCCTCGGCGAAGGCGGAGAAGATCGGGTTCTGGAGGTCGGGCACGACCAGGCCGATCAGCGCGGCGCGCGGGGCCCGGTAGCGCAGCGGCCGTTCGATGCCGCACACGTCCAGTGCGCTCAGCACCGCGTCGCGGGTCGTGCTCGCCACGTCCTGGCTGCCGTTGAGGACGCGGCTGACCGTCGCCTCGCTGACACCCGCGAACTCGGCCACCTGGGAGAGTCGTCGTTTCGTCACGGGGCCAGCCTACAAAGCTCTACGCAAAAAGAAAGATCACTTACGAAAGAAAGTGACTTTCTCTACAAGGGAGGCAGATCCGAGGCCGGCCGACGAGCCCCGGGGGGACGGGGCGCGTGTCACAGGCACCCCTGAGGACCAGGTATTATTTTCGAGTCAGCAGGCGCCGCTAGCTCAGTTGGTTAGAGCAGCTGACTCTTAATCAGCGGGTCCGGGGTTCGAGTCCCTGGCGGCGCACAGACAACGCACGAGGCGGTCTCCGTTCAACGGGGACCGCCTCGTGTGTTTTGTGCTGCCTTCCGAGCTGTACAAGTGTTTTACACACACGTACTAGACAACCGTTTTAGACGCTCGTATATTCCCTGGCATGACAACACCTACGAGCACCGCCACAGCTCCCGGCGAGCGCGCCGGCCGCAGGGAGTGGACCGCCTTCGTGGTCCTGCTGCTCCCCCTCCTCCTGGTCTCGATGGACGTGTCCGTCCTCTTCTTCGCGATCCCGTCCATCGACCGGGACCTCGCGCCCAGCGCCACCCAGCAGCTCTGGATCTTCGATGTGTACGCCTTCGCGCTGGCCGGCCTGCTGATCACGATGGGTTCGCTCGGCGACCGGATCGGCCGCCGCAAGCTGCTGATGATCGGCGCCTTCGCCTTCAGCACGGCCTCGGTCGGCGCCGCCTACGCCTCCAGCCCCGAGATGCTCATCGCGGCCCGCGCCCTGCTGGGGATCGGCGGTGCGACGCTGATGCCGTCGACGATGGGCCTGGTGCGGAACATGTTCCGCGACGAACAGCAGCGCAGCCGGGCCATCGGCATCTGGTCCGGCGCCATGGCCGGCGGGATCGCACTCGGCTCGGTGCTCAGCGGCGTCATGCTGGAGCACTTCTGGTGGGGTTCGGTCTTCCTGATCAACGTGCCGGCGATGGTGCTGCTGCTGGTCCTGGTGCCGGTCCTGGTGCCGGAGTTCAAGGACCCGGAGCCGGGGCGCTTCGACTTCCTCAGCGTGCCGCTGTCGATGGGCTCGGTGCTGCCGGTCGTCTACGGGGTCAAGGAGACCGCCGCCCACGGCATGGACCTGCGCGACGGACTGATCATCGTCGCCGGGCTCGTCATCGGCTGGTTCTTCGTCCGCCGGCAGCGCAGCCGTACGGACGCGATGATCAGCCGGGAGCTGTTCCGCGGCCGCGGCTTCGCCGCCGGGATCGGGCTGAACGCGCTGGCCTCGTTCGCGATGATGGGCTCCGCGTTCTTCACCACCCAGTACCTGCAGTCGGTGCTCGGAATGAGCACGATGGAGGCCTCGCTGTGGAGCCTTGCACCGTCACTCGCGGTCGGCGCGGCGGCCCCCGCCGCCACGGCCATCGCCCAGCGGACCGAACGCAGCCACGTCATCTGCGCCGGATTCGTCATCGCCGCGGCCGGATTCGGGGTCCTCGCCCTGTCCGGTACGGACTCCCTGTGGGTGCTGCTCGTCGGCTCGGCCGTGATGAGCAGCGGCATCGTGACCGTGATGGCGCTCGTATCGGACCTGGCCCTGTCCACCAGCCCGCCGGAGAAGGCGAGTTCGGCTTCTTCGCTGCTGGAGACCGGGCAGGAGTTCGGCGGCGCGATGGGGATGGCGCTGCTCGGCGCGGTGGCGACCGCGGTCTACACCGCCGACATGCCGGACTCGGCACCGGACGTGGCCCGCAAGACGCTGCCGGGCGCACTGTCCACCGGCGACGGTTCGCTGATCGCGATGGGGCGGGAGGCCTTCGTGCACAGCATGAGTTATGCATCGGTGGCGGGGGCGCTGCTCCTGCTGACGGGGGCGGTGCTGGCGGCGACGCACCTGCGCCGGGTGGTCCTCTCAGGCCCCACCGGCGTCCGGTGACAGCAGACCGGCCCGGCCGTGCTCCTCGAACTCAGCTGTGAGGGCTGTCAGTTGTTTCTCCCCGAACGGCACGTACGCACCCTCCTGGTCCCGCCACCACACATCGGCACCGGAGTGGAAACCCTCCAGGCGCAGCCCGACCCGGTGCACCTTGTTCGTCGCCGTCACGGGCATCGCGGACACGATCCGCACGAACCGGGGTGCCATCTTCGTCCCCAGGTCGGGCTGGTCCCGGAGGAAGACGGCGAACGCCGCCGGATCGAACCGGACTCCTTCACGCAGCGCCAGCGCCGCCATGACCTGGTCCCCCGCGACCGGGTCGGGCACCGCGTAGACCGCCACGGCCGCCGCGTCCGCCCAGCGGGCGAGGATGTTCTCGATCATCGCAGCGGCCAGGTTCTCGCTGTCGACCCGCAGCCGGTCCTCCGTACGGCCGGCGAAGTAGAGAAAGCCGTCGGGGTCGCGGAAGAAGAGGTCGCCGGTCCAGTACCAGCCGCCGCGCACCCGGGCGGCGTCCGCCTCCTCGTTGCGCCAGTAACCCTCGAACGGGGTGCGGCCGCGGTTGACCAACTCCCCTATCGCGGCAGCTCCGTTCAGCAGCTTTCCGCCCTCGCCGAAGACCGCGGCGACCCGCTCGCGGCCGGTCTCGGGGTCGACGACCGCGAGGTCGTCGCGGTCCGCCGCCCGGCCGATCGCGCCGGGCGGGGTGTCCGGGGTCCGCTGGATCGCGGCGCCGCCCTCCGAGGAGCCGTAACCCTCGACCAGCCGCACCCCGAACCGTTCCCGGAAGCGGGCCGCGTCCACCGCGCCGGCCTCGGTGCCGAAGCCGATGCGCAACGAGTGCTCCCGGTCGTCGGGACGCTCGGGGGTGGCCAGCAGGTACTGCACGGCACGGCCGACATAGGTGAAGTAGGTGGCCCCGTGCGCGCGTACGTCGGCGAGGAAGCCGGATGCCGAGAAGCGGCGGCGCAGGGCGACGGCCGCGCCGCCGGCCAGGGCGGGCGCCCAGTCGGCGATCACCGCGTTGCCGTGGAACATCGGCATGCAGATGTAGTGGACGTCATCGCGGCCGATGCCGAAGTGGCCGACGAGCGACTGACCGGCCGCGGCGAGCCGTCCCTGGGTGCAGACGGCGGCCTTGGGCGCGCCGGTGGAGCCCGAGGTGAAGTAGAGCAGCATCCGGGTGCCGGGCCCGGGGCGGGCGAGGACCGTGTCGCCGGGCTCGGCACCTGCGTAGGGGGCGAGCAGCGCGGCGTATCCCTCGGTGTCGGTGACCAGCACCCGGACGCCGGGCAGATCGAGGCCGTCGAGCAGCGGCAGATGGGCGCGTTCGGTGATCAGCACCCGGCATTCGGTGTGCATGATGTCGCGGTCCAGTTCGGCGCCGCGCCGGGTGGGGTTGATGCCTGCGACGGCGGCCCCGGCCAGGGCCGCCGCGCTCAGCCACAGAGGAAATTCGGGGGTGTTGTCGAGCAGTACCCCGAGATGCGGTTCGCCGCCCGCCGGCAGCAGATCCGCCAGGAGCGCGGCCCGTGCGGCAGCGCCGGAGGCGACCTGGTGGTGGCTGAGGACGATGTTCTCGTGCCTCAGCCCGGGCCGGTGGTCGCCCCATTGACGCTGTACGAGCTCCGCGACGGTGCCTGCGCTCCTCATGGCGCCGCACGGTAACTGACTACGCGTCAGAACTGAACATCGGAGCACGCGTAGAACGCGTTGGCGGTGTCCGCGATGTTCCAGACGCTCAGGATGATGTGCTTCCCGGTCTTCTGGGTGGGGATGGTGCCCTGCTGGGTGAGCGTGGCGGGGGGCTGCTGGTTGTTGTACGGCACCGTCATGAACGGCTGCGACTCCAGGTCGGAGCGCTTGAGCGGCTTGGTGGGGTCCCAGCCGTCCTTGGTGATGTAGTAGCGGAAGTCCGTGGTGGCGTGCCGGGCGGTGAACTGCCAGCGGAAGCTGAAGCCCTGGCCCGCGGTGACGTTGGTGGCGGGCCAGTTGCCGCCCCGCGGGTCGTCGAGCTGCGCGAACTCGCCGTGGCCGCCGGAGCAGATCGCCCCGTCGGCGGGACCGGCCGCCGGGAAGCCCTTGGGGCCCTCGACGCTCTGCGGCTCCCACTGGATGTTGCCGCAGCCGGTCACCGTGCCGTTGGCACAGAGCTTCTGGCGGCTGATGGGGCTGTCCGTGTAGCCGTGGCTGCCGGCACTGCTGGTGGCGAACATCGAGACGCCCGCTACCGCAAGGCCGACCAGGGCCGCACTCGTTCTCTTACGCATGGCTGTAGCTCCTCGGATACGTGGGGGAGGTTCCATGAGCACTGCTGCGCGCTTCGTGCGGTCTAGACCAAGGCCTAGATTATTGACGGATCATGAACATGTCCAGACCAATGAGAGTGGGATTCCGATTGCCCGCGACAGCGCCTCCGAGGCACCTCAGGCGCTGTCCCCACCGCTGCGTCCGGTGTAGAAGGCCACGGTCAAGTCCTTGACCAGAGACTTCCGTTCGTAGTCGTCGAGCTCCACGAGCCCCCGGGCGGTCAGCCGGTTGACCGTGTCGTCCACGGCATCCACCACCGAAGTCAGCACGCTGTCCCGGTGCTTGGCGTCGATGGCCGCGATCCGGCGCCGCTGCATGGCCGCGGCCACCTCAGGCGCGTACTCGATTCCGGTCGGCTGCGCCGAGTACACCTCGATGCCGACCGGCTCGCAGTCCGCCTTCAGCATCCGGGTCAGCGCGTCGCCGACGGCCTCCGCGTTGCGCAGGGTGTGGGCGTCCTCGTGGAAGGCGTCGGCGGGCAGTTGCGAGAGGACCCGCGCCATCGCCGCCTCGACCTGCTCGCGCAGATACTCCTCGTGGTCGGCGATCCCCAGCGTCGCGCGCACGGTGTCCTTGACCCGCCACACCACGAGGACGACGACCCGCAACGCGGTGCCGTTCGCATCCACCGCGGGCAGCGGTTCGCTGCGCCAGTGCCGCAGCCGTACGTCGACCCGGCGGCGCAGCAGCAGCGGGCTCACCCACATCAGCCCGGTGCGCCGCACGCTGCCGCGGTACTGGCCGAAGAGGGTGAGCACCCACGCGTACCCGACCCTGCCGCGGGTCAGACCGCCGAGCGCGAAGAGCACCACGGTCCCCAGCAGCGCGAGCGCCGCCCAGGTGCCGAGCCCGATGCCGTCGTACGGACGCGGGCCGAGCCCGATCCGGGACAGCACCCTGCCCGGCAGCGCACCGGTCCACCACAGGGCCCCGCCCGCGGCGGCGAGTCCGCCGAGGCCGGTGAGCAGCGCGACCCAGCCGGGCAGCGCGGGTCCCGGCCGTTCGTGGAGCCGCGGATCGGCGACCGGCGCGGGCCGGGTCGAGGGCCGCACCTGCGGCGTCCGCGGCACCGGTGGCCGGCGGAACCCGGCCGTCTGCTCGCTCACCGCGTCCCTCCGTACGACGGTGGCGGGCAGGGCGGCGGCGTCCGAGGCGTCCGAGGGATCGTCACGGAAGAGCAGGTGTACGGGGATGGAGGCGGTGCGCTCATTGGCGATGACCGAGTGGCGCCGGCCGGTGTCCACCCGCACCTCGGTGCGGAGTTCGCCGGTGTCGGCGCCGCCGAAGGACAGTGAGAGGGACGGGCCGGTGTCCCGGCGGACCGGGGCGGCCCCGGGGCCGGGAACCAGCCCCCGGCCGGGACCCGGTGCGTCACCCAGATCGAAGAGGAACGGTTCCTCCTCCGGGTCGGGGGCCGAGTCGCGTACGACTTCGGGTGCGGAGTCGCGTACGACTTCACGCGCGGCCGGATCGGCGTCGGGCGCGGGGTCGGAGGAAGAAGCGGAAGCCGAAGCGGAAGCGGAAGCGATCGTGGCGTCCTCCGGACACGAGGCGCCGTCCCTCGCGCCGGGATCGGGCGCGCATGTCGCCGCGCGCTTCTCCGGCGAGGGAGCGGGCAGCAGATCCAGGCTGCCCGGCTGCGCGTCCCACGGGGGCCGCCCGGAACGGGTCCCCGGCCCCGGGACCGCACCGGTCGTCATGCCCCCCGGACCGGCACCCTCAGGACCGACGCTCTCCTGCCGAGCACCCTCCGGCAGGGCGTCCTCCGTCACGGCGGCCGAATCAGCGGCGGCCGAATCAACAGAGGGCGTATCGGCAGAGGGCGTATCGGCGAAGGCGGCATCAGCAGCAGGCCGCGCCGCTTCCGCCGGCGCGCCAGGCACCGACACGGACGCCGAGGTCGCGCCGAAGGCGGAGCCTCCGCGTTCACCCTCGCCCGGCATCAGGTCGAGCACCAGATCGACCACGGAGTCCGGACCGGTCCGCGCCCCCGAGCCGCCGTCATGAGGCGCACCCGGAACCGGAGCCGAAGCGGAACCCGCTCTCGGCCACCCCTCCGACACACTCGAAGCGCCCGATGTTCCCGGGGCCGACCAGTCGTACACCCCGGCCGCCGGACGCGGGCCCGCCGGCCCGCCCGGATCCGGCCGGGCGCCCGCGCGGGCCGGCACACCCGCACCGGCCCACGTGTCCCGGCGCGCCGACGTTTCCGCACCGGCCCACGCGTCCGCACGAGCCGACACGCCCGCACGGAGTGCCGCGTCCGCATCCGCGGGCGACGCCTCCGCGTCCGCGCGGGCGGGCGGTTCCGCGTCTGCCGACGCGTCCGCACCCGCCTCGGGCCCGTGCTCCGGCACGGACCACTCCCGCACCGGGAGCACCCCGTACCTTTCCTCCCCGTCCTCCGGATGCTCCCCGTTCCCGGGGTTTCCGGAGCTGTCCGACACCGTGGATCGCATTCCCGCCTCCGTCATGTCCGTCGTGTCACGCGAAGAGTCGCCGCCAGGTCTCCGGACCCGGGTAGCCGTCGGCCTCCGTGCCCCGCCAGCCCTGGGCCTTCTGGAAGGCCTCGACATTGCGCCGGTCCGCCTCCGTCCACCGCGGCCCGGGGCCCGACAGGTAGTACTTGCCGTATCCCTTCTTCACCAACTGTTTCCCGAGCTTGTCGACATGGCTGTTGGACTGACCCGGCCGGAAATAGCCCCGTCCGGGGAAGGCCGGCACCGCGGTCGAGCCGCCGGTTCCGCCCGCGGCGGGGATGTCGTGGCCGCCTCCGGTGGTCAGCAGACGCCAGGTGTCGGGGCCGGGGATCCCGTCGGCCTCCTTGCCCTTCCAGCCCTGGGCCTTCTGGAACGCCTCGGTCGCCTTCTGGTCGGCGCTGCCCCAGGCGGGGCCGGGGCCGACCTTGTAGAAACGCTTGCCGCCCCGCTCGACGAGCAGCTTCCCGAGCTGGGTGACGTAGGCGTTGTTCGCACCCGGGCCGAATTTCCCGGCCCCCGGGAACGCCGTCGTCGAGTCACTGCCGCCGGACCCGGTGGTCAGCCCGTTGTAGCGGTAGGCGACGTAGTTGCCCGAGTTGGTCCAGTACGCCATGGGCGTCGTCTGCTTGCGGGTGTGCGGCGTGGTCTGCTCGTACGCCGTGTAGTGGGTGTGCGTGTAGTCGGTCCAGCCGCCGAAGATCGTGACGTGCGAGCCCTTCGTGGGGTCGGCCGGATTGTGGAAGAGCAGGATGTCGCCGGGCTGGAGGTCCTCCCGGGCGATCCGCGTCCCGTACGAGGCGAGGCTGCCGGTCCACTCGTTGCCGGCCAGGTCCCAGGCCATCGACACATAGCCGGAGCAGTCCTGGCGGTACCCGTCCGACCAGTACTTGCTCATGCTGTACGGGACCTGCGCGGTGACCCACTTCTTCGCGCGGTTGATGATGTCGGCCCGGGTGGTCTTGCGCAGCGTGGGCGTACTCGTCTGCGAGGCCGGTGGGCCGGAGGCTCCCGCGCCCTGCAGGGGGCCCGGTCCGCCCTGTGGGCTCTGCGGACCCGGATCGTCCGGATCGGCCGCGTCGACCGGGTCGGCCGGTGTGACCAGGTCCGCCGTCACCGCGCCGGACGCCGGCGGGCCGCCGTCCGCCACCGGGCCCGGATCGGTGACCGGGGCGGGGTCGGCCGCAGCGGTCGCCGCCTCCGCCAGACCGGCGCTCAGCACCACTCCGGCAGCGGTGACCAGCACCAGCGCACGCCGCGCGCCGTGCGCGGCCGGATGTCCTCCCTGCCGCGTCGGCAGGGCCGCGGCTGCGGTTCGCCGTTGTACGGCGCACCCCGCACAGGTGCAGTCGATGGCGGGTACGTACTCCTCGAAGGCCGGCACAGTCATGCGATTCCCTCCGCAGTCGTCAAGATCTTTGGGCGCATCTGCACGGGCGTCAGTGTCTCAACTCTCCTGACATAATGCATTTTGACGGATAGAAGAGAAAAAACGACCATCCGACAGGCCGCTGCGGCAGGGAAATGGTCGGAAGCACCACCCCGGATCGGGTAATGTTCTCCAGGTCAGCAGGCGCCGCTAGCTCAGTTGGTTAGAGCAGCTGACTCTTAATCAGCGGGTCCGGGGTTCGAGTCCCTGGCGGCGCACGCGAAGTCAAGGCCCCCTCACCACGCGCGAGGGGGCCTTGACCGTTGTCCGGCGCCTCCGCACGGGGGACGACACGCCGCCCCTTTGCTCACGCACAGCTCACTCACAGCCGACGGACAGTCACCATCCGGTCACCGTGCGGCGCGAGGGGCTCTCGCGGACACCTCACAGACCACCTCATACGCCTCCGCGTCCCCCCGTCGCAAGAGTCCCTCAAATCGTGCGTATGAGCGGTTAACAGCCTGTTTCACCCTTGCGATCACGGCCGGTGTCGGCCAACCTGTCTGGGGGTCGTCGGCGCCAACCGGACCGGGGACCCGCGCAGTTGGGGGCGTGAGTAGGGGGATATTCCGGTTGTGTCGGATACGAGGTGGGGGCCTCGTGCATGAGCAAATGCCGAGCAGGCATCATGCAACCGGAAGGGCGCCGTTCCATGTCTCAGGAAGGGTGACCTGCCACTGAACCGTCGGTCGCGTTCCAGGGGGGCACGCGGCGGGCGAAAGGACCGACCGACCACGCAGCCCGACTGCGTGCAGGGGGATGACCCATGACGTCGACGCCGCCAGGCGCCCGGCAGAACAACGACCCGTCCCGGACCACGCAGCTTCGGATACCCCCGCAGCTCCGGACCGGGGGCCGCCGCCGGCGTCCGCAGAAGGCGCTGCCACGCTACGACTACGAGCACTACAGCCGGCTCGCCGGGCCACTGACCCAGCCCGATCCGGCCAAGCCGTACACCGTGCAGTACCGCTCGCTCCTCTCCCAGGAACCGCACCGGATACGCGCGGCGCTCCTGCTGGGCGCCGCTCCGCTCGTCTCGCTCGGCCTGTTCGCCTGGCTGATGCAGCCCGAGCACTGGACGCAGCGCGATCCGAATCTCAAGAACGACACGCTGCTGATCCTCGACATCGTGATGCTGGTGTCGATCGGTCTGATCGAGCTCTTCCGCACCATGAACGTCCTGTCCAACGCGCACGCCACGCTGGTCGCCCGCGATCCCGTCCCGGTCGTGCCGGAGAACGGCACCAGGGTCGCCTTCCTCACCTCCTTCGTCCCCGGCAAGGAGCCGCTGGAGATGGTGACGAAGACCCTGGAGGCCGCCGTCCGCATCCGGCACCGCGGACTGATGCACGTCTGGCTCCTCGACGAGGGCGACGACCCGGCCGTCAAGGAGGTCTGCCGGCGGCTCGGGGTGCACCACTTCACCCGCAAGGGCGTGGCGCACTGGAACCAGGCCAAGGGCCCGCACCGCGCGAAGACCAAGCACGGCAACTACAACGCCTGGCTCGACGCGCACGGCGACGCGTACGACTTCTTCGCCTCGGTCGACACCGACCACGTGCCGATGCCCAACTATCTGGAGCGGATGCTCGGCTACTTCCGCGACCCGGACGTCGGCTTCGTCATCGGCCCGCAGGTCTACGGCAACTACGACACCTTCGTCACCAAGGCCGCGGAGTCGCAGCAGTTCCTCTTCCACGCGCTGATCCAGCGCGCGGGCAACCGCTACGGCGCGCCGATGTTCGTCGGCACCAGCAACGCGGTGCGGATCTCGGCGCTCAAGCAGATCGGCGGTCTGTACGACTCGATCACCGAGGACATGGCGACCGGCTTCGAGATGCACCGCGCCCGCAATCCGCACACCGGCCGCAAGTGGCGCTCCGTGTACACCCCGGACGTCCTGGCCGTGGGCGAGGGCCCGACCGCGTGGACCGACTTCTTCACCCAGCAGCTGCGCTGGTCGCGCGGGACGTACGAGACGATCCTCAAGCAGTACTGGAAGGGCTTCTTCTCACTGCCCGTGGGCAAGCTCTTCAACTACACCATGATGATCATCTTCTACCCGATGTCCGCCATGAACTGGATCCTCGCGGCGCTGAGTTGCGCGCTGTTCCTGGGGATGGGCGCCTCGGGTGTGCAGATCGATCCGACGGTCTGGATGATGCTGTACGGCAACGCCTCCGCGCTCCAGATCGGCCTGTACATCTGGAACCGCCGGCACAACGTCTCGCCGCACGAGCCCGAGGGCTCCGGCGGTCTGGCCGGCATGGTGATGTCCGCCCTCTCCGCGCCGATCTACGCCCGCTCGCTGATGGACGCGGTGCTGCGCCGCAAGAGCTCGTTCGTGGTCACGCCCAAGGGCGACTCCTCCAGCCCGGACACCCTCTTCGGGACCTTCCGCATCCACCTCTTCTTCATCCTGGTCTTCGGCGGCTCGATCGTGGCGTCGTTCGTTCTCGGCCACAGCCATCCGGCGATGCTCACCTGGGCCGCACTGGCGCTGCTGATCACCGCGGCGCCGGTCTTCGGCTGGCAGTACACCGTGCGGGCGGAGAAGAAGAAGCGACGCGCGGGACCACCGCCACCGAGCGGCCCGCCCGCCGACGCCCAGCAGGAGAAACCCCACTGGGCCGGCAACGAAGAGACCATGCAGATCGCCCTTGGGGGACGTAAACCATGAAGTACCGTCCGAGCCGCCGTACCCGCCGCATGGCGATCAGTACGGCGGTGGTTCTCGCGCTCGTGGGCGCGAACGGGCCGTGGCTTTACCGCTTCAGCACCGAGCGCTACCACGATTACAAGATCAACCAGGCCGGCTACAAGGCCGACAACGGTCACTGGGACTTCCTGGACATCCCGTCCGAGTACAAGATCAACACGATCCACGCGGCGCTGCTGCACACCGGCAAGGTGCTGCTCGTCGCGGGCTCGGGCAACAACCAGAAGAACTTCGACGCGAAGAGCTTCCGGTCGGTGCTGTGGGACCCGAAGACCAATGAGTTCAAGAACATACCCACGCCCAAGGACATGTTCTGTGCCGGTCACACCCAGCTGCCCGACGGCAAACTGCTGATAGCCGGCGGTACGAAGCAGTACGAGAAGCTCAAGGGCGACGTCACCAAGGCCGGCGGCCTGATGATCGTCCACAACGAGGACCCGGACAAGCCGATCACGCTTCCGGCGGGCACCAGATTCACCGGCAAGGACAACGGCAAGACCTTCGTCACCAAGGACCCCGTGCTGGTGGAGAAGGCCAAGAAGGTGTTCGACAAGAACACCGGCGCGTTCCTGCGCAACGACCCCGGACTCGGCCGGATCTACGTCGAGGCGCAGAAGTCCGGCACGAAGTACGAGACGGGCACCGAGGACAACTACCGAATAGCGGGCCTGTCCGGCTCCGACACCCGCAACGTGTACGGGATCGCCCAGAAGCTCGCCATGGACAAGAAGGACTTCCAGGGCATCCGGGAGGCCTTCGAGTTCGATCCGGTGGCGGAGAAGTACATCACCGTCGACCCGATGAACGAGGCCCGCTGGTACCCGACGCTCACCACGCTCAAGGACGGCAAGGTCCTCGCCCTCTCCGGTCTGGACGAGATCGGGCAGATCGTCCCCGGCAAGGACGAGGTCTACGACCCGAAGACCAAGAAGTGGAAGTACACCGGCGTCATCCGGAAGTTCCCCACTTATCCCGCGGTCTTCCTCCTCAACGACGGCAAGCTCTTCTACTCCGGCTCCAACGCCGGCTACGGCCCCGCCAAGGTCGGCCGTGCCCCCGGTGTCTGGGACCTGGCGACGAACAAGTTCGTCAAGATCCCCGGTCTGAGCGACCCGGACAAGATGGAGACCTCGGCGACCGTACGGCTGCCTCCGGCCCAGGACGAGAAGTTCATGGTGATCGGCGGCGGCGGGGTCGGCGAGTCCGACAAGTCCAGTGAGAAGTCCCGGCTGGTCGACCTCCAGGACGCCGACCCGAAGTTCAAGGACGGCGCCTCCCTGGACGAGGGCACCCGCTACCCGAGCGCGTCCCTGCTCCCCGACGACTCCCTGCTGGTCACCGGCGGCTCCAACGACTACCGGGGCCGCGGCGGATCCAACGTCCTGCAGGCCCGGCTGTACGACGCCAAGTCGGACACGTACAAGCGGGTCGCCGACCCGGCGGTGGGCCGCAACTACCACTCGGGGTCCGTGCTGCTGCCGGACGGCCGGGTCATGATCTTCGGATCGGACTCGCTCTACTCCGACAAGGCCAACACCCGGCCCGGCGTCTTCGAGCAGCGCATCGAGATCTACACCCCGCCGTACCTGTACCGCGACTCCCGGCCCGAGCTGACCGCCGGACCGAAGAGGATCGAGCGCGGCGGCACGGCGATGTTCACCACCAACCAGGCCTCGACGATCAAATCGGCGAAGCTGATGCGGCCGAGCGCGGTCACGCATGTGACCGACACCGACCAGCGGTCGGTGGCGCTGGACGTGAAGAAGTCCGACGACGGGATCTCGGTGACCGTGCCGAAGAACCGGGCGCTGGTGCCGTCGGGCTGGTACATGCTGTTCGTCACCGACGACAAGGGCACGCCGTCCGAGGGGACCTGGGTGGAGGTGCCGTAGCCGCCCGGGCCGCGGCACCGGACAGGTCCCTTCCTACTCGGTGCCGCGGGCCAGTCCCAGCGCGTACTCGGGCCACCAGGCACCGGCCTTCGGGCCGCCCCGGCAGTCGCCGTCGGACTCCCCCGGGCGCTTGATCCACAGGTACGCGTCGACCTGCTCGTCGCCCGTGGACGTCGTCGGCGTCTCGCCGAGGGCGCGCCCCGGCGGATTGCACCAGCTGTTCGCGGGGTCGCCGCCGGTGTACGGGCCCTTGCCGTTGCGGCTGGTGTCGATGACGAAGGGCTTGTTGCCGACCTTCGCCGACAGCTGCTTGCCGAAGTCCTTGCTGACCGCGGTGGTCTGGAAGTTGGAGACGTTCACCGCGAATCCGTCGGCCGCCTCGATGCCCGCCTGCCGCAGGGGCTGGAAGAGCGCGTCGGGTGTGTGCCAGCCCGCGTTGCCCGCGTCCAGGTAGACCTTGGTACCCGGCTGCTTCTTCAACCGCTCCACCGCGCCCTTGAGCAGGTCGTAGCGCTCCTCGTGGAACTGCTGCGGGGTGCATCCGTCGACCAGGTGCAGCACCGCGTCGGGCTCCAGGATCACCGTGGCGCCGCGGTCGCCGATGCCCTTGGCGACGCCCTCCAGCCAGCTGCGGTACGCGTCACCGTCGGCGGCGCCGCCCTTGGAGAACTGTCCGCAGTCGCGGTGCGGGATGTTGTAGAGGACCAGCAGTGCCTCCCGGCCGGCCTTGTCGGCGGCCTCCGTGAAGCCCTTCGCCTCGGCCTCCGGGTTGTCCGGTCCGATCCATTCACCGACCGGCTGCTGCGCGATCCTGCGGACCAGTGCGGCGTTCTTGGTGTCGCCGTCCTCGGTGTAGCGGGCGACCTGCCGGGCGGCGTTCCCGTCGGGGTTGACCCAGTACGGGTCGGTGGCCTTGGGCTGCTGGCCGATGGCCGCCGGGTTCTTGCCCCCGCCGGAGCCCTTGCCGTCGTCGCCGGAAGAGGAACATCCCGCGAGCAGCAGTGCCGCTCCGATCACGGCCACGCCCGTGCCCCGCATGCCGAACCGGCCGTTGTGACTGCCGTACATCCACTCCCCCTCGGGTGCGACGGCGGTGCACAGTCGCATCGCCGCCCATCCTGGCACAGCGCACGGGAGCGGCCCGGACCCTCACGACTTCATCGAAGAGCTGTTACGGGGGGTTCACCACGCTCTGCCCGGCTTGACCGGGCGCGGAGAGTGACTGATTATCGACGCACCGTCAGAACTCAGGTGTGCGGGGTGAGTTCGGCGTCCTACAGTGGGTGTGCGGCGGACCGGACGCCACCGACCTCCCGTGTCCGCGCAGGGCCACTCCCGCGGCCCGCGCCCAGCGGTCGAGGACCGGCCCGGCCGGCGCCCGGAACACCGGGCGGAGGGCCCGGGCGGGGAGCCCACGGGTAAGACGGCGCAACCGGGGGCCCCCAGACCCGGGCTGGGC
>NZ_JBHVWF010000044.1:0-48532 GCF_042882365.1 Streptomyces sp. NPDC058221
CAGCAAGCCTCGCCCGTGGTGCCGAGGACGGCGCAGTCCGGCCGGTGGGTACCGGGTGACTTCGTCCTCAGCCGAGGATGAACTCACCTCCGGCCGCGGTGGCCAGCTCGGGGCCGAGGGCGGCTGCCGGCGTATAGGCGCCGGGCTTGGCCTCGCCCCGCGCCAGTCGCAGGGCGGTCTCTGTGGCGACATCGGCGGTGTAGTCCATGCCGTCGCCTGCCCGCAGCCAGCCCTCGCGGACGGTGCCGTCGGGCCAGGTGATGACGGCGTGTCCCCAGGAGTGCTGTCGGGGCCGGGGGGGCGGCCTCGGCCGTCATCCCGGCCATCTGGCGGATTGCGAGCCGCCGCAGGGCCGGGACGGACACCAGCATCCCGAGCACCGGCAGTGCGGTCCGCGCGGCGAACGAGGCCGGAACCAACGCCGAGGTGACGGTGACCGATGGTGCTCCGCTCGCCCGCTGGGCGGCCAGGAGCTCGCCCGACGGTGCGCCGGCGGACTTGACGGCCTCTCCGTCCGGGAGGGCGATGTGCTGCGGGTCCGCGCCGAGCCGGGCTCTGACCAGACGTCCACCGCGGTAGCGACGTCCGCCGGTGGCCAGCACGTCGACGCTGCTGGTGGCGAAGGCGGCGCCCATGACTCCGGCCTCGGTCGCCACCGAACCCAGGGCGTCGACACGTACCTCTTGTGGGGTGGGCCTGCCCTCGCACAGTTTCGCCACGACGGCTTCCGTCGCCAGGACGCCGAATCCCGCGCCGGTCACGAGCGTGCTGCCCGCATCGCCCGCCTCGCGATGCAGGGACAGCAACCGGGGGATGGCGACCATGTCGGCAGCCATGTCCACGTAATGGCCGCCCGGCATGCAGGCACGGGCGATCAGTGCGCCTGTCCGTGCGTATTCGCCGAGGGTGTTGACCACCACGGCCGGCCGCTCCCGGGTGATCTCGGCCGCGATCCGTTCTGCCGTGTCGGCCACGACGAGCTTCACGTCGTCGCCCTTGCCGAGGGCCGCGCCGGCTGCGTGAAGTCGCTCCTGATCACGTCCGACCAGCACGGGTGTGACCCCCTGCGCCGTGAGGCGCGCGGCGACCGCACGGCCGATCCGGCCCGTGGCACCCAGAATCCACACCTCGTCGGTTCGCGTGTTCGGTGTCATCGGCGCTCGCTCCTCAGTCCTCTTCCGGACTCCCTCCGGCGAACGCGCCCGCCGGCGGTCCGGGTCCATGGTGATGTCTCACTGTGTCATCGTGTGGTGCTCAGATTAGCACCGACGGCACACTGAGACATCACTTGGTAGAGTCGGGTCATGGCGAGATGGGATCCCGGAACGGAAGAGCGGCTGACGAAGGCCGCACTGGAGCTCTACAGGGAGCACGGATACGACAGCGTGACCGTGACGCAGATCGCCGAACGCGCCGGCATCACCCGACGCTCGTACTTCCGCTACTTCCCCGACAAACGTGAAGTCCTGTTCGCGGGCTCCGAACGGCTACCCGTCGCGGTGGCCGAGGCGGTGCTCGGTGCGGACGAGGCCGCTTCCCCGCTGTCCGCTGCCCTCGACGGCCTCGCCCGGGTCGGCGCGCAGCTCGTCGCGTTCATCGATCGCGCCGCGGACCGCCGCGCCGTGATCGACAGCAGCGCGGAACTCCAGGAACGCGAGCGCACCAAGATGGCCGCGGTCACCACAGCGGTCGAGGACGCGCTCAAGCGGCGCAACGTGGACGCGGCCAAGGCGGGGCTCGTGGCCCAGATAGCCGCGGTCGCCTTCCAGAGGGCGTTCCTTGAGTGGGTCGACACGCAGGGGCGGGAGGACTTCCCGTCCTGCCTGCGGACGGCCGCCACGGCGCTCCGGGAAACACTGACGTCGGATCTCGAAGGCGGGCACTGACGCGAGGGCCGGCCGAGCAAGCCGTGCGCGTTGTCAGGCGCGGATGAAACAGAAGGGGTGGCCGGCCGGGTCGGCGTACACGCGAAATCCCCTCCTGCCGCCGTTGTCCGCCAGATCGAGGGCCGTTGCCCCGAGGGCCAGCACGTCCTTCTCCCGGGCTTCCATGTCCTCGACATCCAGGTCGAGGTGGATCTGCTGCGAATGCTCCCCGCCCGGCCACCTCGGTGCCACGAAACCGGGGGCCCGCTGGAACGCGAGCCGCAGTCCGTCCACGAACAGGTCGACCCAGTCTGCGTCCGGGGCGCCTTTCACCTCGCCGCCCAGCACCTGGGCGTAGAAACCGGCCAGCGCGTGGGGGGCGGGGCAGTCCAGTACGATCGTTCGAATCTTTGCCAGGGCCATGTTTGCTCCTCGAAGGACGGTTCGCCGACATCGGATGCACGCGCCTGCTCGGCGTGCGGTCCACCCGGGATGGGTGCCCGTCTGACGCATACGGAAACAGGACGTCAGCCCAGCCGCATCGGGTCCTGACAGCTCGGCCCCGGATTACGGCGGCACGGCCGGGCGCGCGGGTGAGGACCGCGCTGGGCGACACCTCGTACACAGTGTGTGCACCCGACCCACGCCACGCGTTTTCCTTCCGCGCATTCGGCGACGAGGGTGCACCCTGGCAGTGCGGGCAGGGAGCCCTGCGGGCGTCAACGAGAGGAGCGGCCCATGTCCGGGGAAGGACGCGGAGACGATGTGTACCAGCCGACCGATTCGGATGTGGACGACCAGCCGACGGACGGTCCTGATCCGGAGAACGTCATCGGCGAACCCGATCTCGACGACATGCTGGACACCGGATACTCGCCACCCGAACGGCCGCTGGGCGTGACGAAGTACGGGACCACCGCCCTGGAGCAGGAAGCCGGAGAATCCCTCGATCAGCGGCTGGCCCAGGAAGAACCTGACCGGGGCCCTCTCGCGGACGGCACGGCCGGCGAGACCGATGGGCAGCCGGAGGACAACGGTCCGCAGGAGGGCGAAGCCGGCTCCGAACGCGCCGGGCGCATCGCGGAAGCGAACGAGGACGACAGCGGTGACCTCCACAACAGGGTCCTGGGCCGGGACGTGGGCATCGACGGCGGTGCCGCGTCCGCGGAGGAGGCCGCTGTACACATCAAGGAGGACGGCGCCGAGGAACGGCGACTGCACCAAAGCAGGGCGCTGCCTCACCCGACGGCACACATTCATCGGCCGACGACGTAAGGGCAGGTACATGTCCAGTTACGGGACGATGCCGTTCCACCTCGAGACCGAGCGGCTGACACTGCGGCCGTGGGCGGAGTCGGACGCCGCCGAGTTCTGCGCCCTCCTCTCCGAACGCGGCAAGGGGATGCCCACGGTCGAGCACATCAGGACGGCCATCGAGGAACTGCTCACCGCGACGGCGAACACGGGGATCGCGCTGCTGCCCATCGAGCGTCGTGGCGAAGGCGACTTCATCGGCTATTGCGGGTTGATCATCGGCCGCTCCACGCTGGAGGAGCCCGAAATCGCGTACGAGTTGTTCCAGCGCGCGCACGGGCGTGGCTACGCCACCGAGGCGGCCGGCGCGGTGGTCGATGCCGCCGTTGCGACCGGACGGCAACGTCTCTGGTCGACCGTCGGCGCGTGGAACACGCCCTCGTTGCGTGTTCTTGAGAAGCTCGGGTTCCAGCGGGACCACGTATCCATGGAGGACAACGGCGAAGTGGTCTGGCTCACGCGCTCGTTGCCCTGAGACGGCATTGCTCCCGATCAGTTCCCCGGCAGGCCTACTAGGCTCGCCCCCGTGCTGCGACTCGGAATCCCCGTCATCGGCGTCACCGACCTTCCCCGCGCCACGGCCTTCTGGACCGCGGCCCTGGACCTGGTCGCCACTCCGGAATGGCGGAGCGGGAAGTGGCAGACGCTCAACTTCGCCGACGGTTCCGGCCGGGCCCTCGGACTGCAGGTCAGTACGTCCCCGCCCGAGACGCGACCCCGTCTTCACCTGGATCTGTACGTGGACACGGCACAGGAGCAACAGACGGAGGTGCGCCGGCTGACCGGACTCGGCGCTAAGGCCGTCGACTGGGAGCTCTACCCGGCCGAACCCGACTTCGTTGTCCTGGCCGACCCCGACGGCAATCTCTTCTGCATCGTGGACCTGAGCAACGCACCCAGCGGTGGTGACCGCCCGGCGCACTGACTCCGCCGGGCCGGACACCCGTCAGATCACGCGGAAGAGGTCGGCGCCAGCGTGGACGTCGGTGAGATCCTCGATGGAGCGGAGGTTGTCGCCCAGGGTGTCCAGGACCGAGCCGGCCTCGGCTGCGAGCGGAGCGCCGACGGCCACGCCGAAGACACGGAGCCCAGTCGATGCTTGGCGTCGTTCCAGCCGCGCATCCACTCCTCGGGCACTCCGCACTCGTCGTCGGTGATCATCACGATGTCGCCGCGCAGGCCGGCGGCGTCGTTGAACTCCTCCTCCAGCAGTTCGCAGGCTGCCGTCAGGGGCGCCTGGTAGCTGGTTTGCAGCTTGCGCTGATGAGGCGCCGAGGAGTGCCTACTTCCGTATCGCACCTTGGCGAGCGGAGGCGGCGTGCGCCGTACTCCCCCGCGCGGCGGAGATGAATCATCATGCGGGATGACGTGCCGGGCCGGGCGGTGGGCGAGATTCGGGGTCATGACGCCGACGGATCCCGCCCCGCCTGAACCCCGCCTGCCGCCACCGTCCCGGCCGCCGGTCCCGCCACCCTCACGCTGGGCGGTCCGCGCCGCCCATGTCGCGGCCTGGTCGACCGTCCCCTCCGGGGTGTGGCGCATCGCGCTCGTGCTCGGGGTACCGGTCGGCGTGATGGAGCGCGAGGAGTTCCTCGCCGCATTCCCCAACCGCTCCCCGCTGATCGGCCTGGCCTACGTACTGCTGATCGGTGCGGTCGCTGAGACCGCCTCGTACTTGACGCTCGGCCTGATACGGCCCTGGGGGGAGGTGGTGCCGCGGTGGATTCCGCTTTGCGGAGGGCGTCCCGTCAACCGCAGGCTCGCGGTCCTCGCCGCTTCGCTGGGAGCCCTCACAGTCACCGTCCTTTGGTGGGTTCTCTTCTTCGGTGGACTGCTGACCGCCCCCAGCCCGGACCCCGGCGTCTCAGCCGGTGAAGTCCTCTTTGTCGCCGCCTACGCGCCCCTCCTGCTGTGGGGCCCGCTCCTGGCGGCGGTGACCTGGTCATACCACCAACGGCACCAGGCCGGCCTGAAGTTGTGATCAAACTCGGGGTACGTCAGCGTGCGGGAACGGAACCTGGTGGAACGTCGGGCGAGACACTCAGCCAACTGTCCTACGAGTGGCGGCAGTTTATCTGTCCGCATCTGCCGATAGGTGAGTACGGTCCGTACCCCCGGCGGATGCGGGCTGTCCCATGCTCCGGCCGCCGACCAGTGCCTGTGCCGCTCGTACACGGTTGAGTGATGCAGCAGTTCCTCGTGGGCACAGGCAGGGCGGCAAAGGTGCTGCACTGACAATCTGGTGCCCACCAACCGCCCGGGCTGCCGGTGGAGGCGGTGACGGGCTGTCGATCGCCCGGGCGCAGGAGCACGGAGTGGCAACCTCTGAGGGGAGAGCTTTGATGGACATTGCTTCGCTGCCGTTCGTGGATGAGCACGCCGAGGTCATCGCGGCAGAGGCCGAGGATATCTGGCGTCATCTGGGTGAAGTCTTGGACGAGTCCTTCTCACGCCCCGGCATCGCCGGTTACGCAAGGCTGGTCGGGTCCGCTGACCGTACGGCGTCCGGGCCGCGGCCCCTTGCCGCAGGCTCGACCTTGCCCGGGTTTCGAGTGGTCGCCGCAGTTCCGGGACGTGAGCTGGTCCTGCAGGGAACCCATCGCTTCTCGACCTATGCCTTGGTCTTCCGCCTTGAGCACGTTGGCCTGGGTCGGTCACGGTTGAGGGCCGAGAGCCGGGCGACCTTCCCCGGCCTGGCCGGTGGCTTCTACCGACGGCTCGTCATAGGAACGGGTGGACATGCGGTCGGTATGCACCGGCTCCTGTCCTCGATCCGCAGCCGATCCGAATAGCGCACACTCATGCTCAGGTCAGTCCCGGAACTGCCTCCAGCATCAACAGTCGACAACGCCGCCGTATCAGTCGAACGTGCCTATGCATGCAGATGACCAGGTTGGCCAGCTGTCTGTTGAGCCAGGAGCTGTTGGTCGGGGTGCAGGCCATCTCCACGTTGTAACGCCGCTGCCCAGGTGCCGACGCGCTGGCACTTCTTCGTGGCCAAGTGCGCGGGCCATGGACGATGTCGTGGGGCAGCCCGGACGACACCTCTTGCGGCACTCCAGCTCATGCGCGCCGGCGACCTGCCGTGCTCCATGGAGCGGCCGGCGGTCATGGAGGGCGGGACGATCCATGCCTCCATGAGGGAGACCGGACTCACCGAGGGGCGGCCCGGGGCATGCTCCGTCCGTCGGTTGCCGCCCCGACGGCGACCTGGCGGCGCCAGGATCCTGCCGGGCCGGAGCCCCGCACACCAGAAGCTCGGCCCGCACATGGGCTGAGCTCCTTTCGGAAAGAGCACACCACCCCACGGACTGCCCGTCTACCGAGTCGTGACCGGCCCGGACGACGCCGCGTTCTGTCGACGCGTCAGCGAAGCGATCGGGCTCGGCTACGAACTGCACGAAGGTCCGGCCATCACCTTCAACGGTGAGAACGTCATCGTCGCCCAGACGCCGGTCCGGCGAACGATGCCGTAGGAGTCCCTTGCCGGATGCGGTGGTGCCCGGCGCGTGACGGGAGGAGCCCGCACGGTTCAGGTGGGTCGTGCGGCCTCCTGTCCCGTTCCGGTCTCGCCACGCGGTGCACGGCTGGCATGGGCGCAGCGCCGTGTCCTCGGACCTCCCGGAGCCGTTGACTGCTTGCGCGCCCGGTGCGGCCGGTCGCACGCCCGACGACCCCGGCGACGGATCCCGCCGCCGCCCGGCCTTGCGGAGCGCGGTGCGGGCGGGGCGCGTACCCGGCGCACGGGAGCGCGCTGTGATCTCGGCGTGTCAGAAAGTAAGCGGGCGTGCGCCAGCGGCTATCCGGTTTTGATCGGGTCGTATTCGGAGATATTCACACAATCAGGACATGGTGTGGCTGAATGTTTCCGTTCATGCCTGGTTGTCGCAGGTGCCAGGCGGGGCTCCGCCCTTGTGGGGTCATTGGATAGGTGCAACTAATAGGCCGAATTGGCGTCTTGGGTCGTCAAGGGTCCTCTATTGTGATTGGCGTGAGCGGGCGAAGCCGGGGAAGTCCGGCTTCGCCGTCGATGTAACGTCGGTATCCCCAGGCGTGACGTATCTCCGCCCTGTGTGGTCGAGATCGCACTGTAGGGGGCGGGCGGTTCGGCGGGTGACTGCAGAGAATGATCGACGCAGTACACCTGGAAAAGGCTGATGAACATGCCGTGGAAAGTGCGAGAACAGGTGGGGGGACGGTCGTGACCAATCCTTTCGATGACGAGTCGGGGCGGTTCGTGACGCTGGTGAATGGCGAGGGTCAGTACTCGCTGTGGCCGGCGCACATCGATATCCCGGGCGGATGGCGCGTCGATGGCGCGGAAGGTTCGCGTCAGGAGTGTCTGGATGCGATCGAGGCTGTGTGGACCGATATGCGGCCCACCAGCCTGGTGCAGTTGATGGAGGTCGACGCCGGATAGGAGGCGTCAGGGCCGTCGTGGGTGCCGTGTACCGCCACCCGGGCGGGTAGGTGTCGTCACCCCTGCCTGATCGATTCTGCTCTCAATTGGGCGGAATCGATCAGGTGGAGGTGTCGAACAGTCATGCCTCGCCAATAAGTCTCATGTTGCCTTGATTTGGCATTCATGAACCTCGACGGACTGTCTCACGATCGTCCTCGTATAAGCGAAGGCAGCGGAGTTCTCGCCGGTTATCTGAACCGGCGAACGCCCCGCCGATGCCTGATGTCCCGGGTGCGGCGACGTTCCTTATCACTTTCAGCAGCCCGCGGTCGGATATGAATGCCGCACCGGCGCGGCCGGTTTCGTCGTGCCTTCTTCGTCCCTCCCGTGAAACTCTCCCCAAAGGTGTGATTCGGCATGCGCGAAAACAGCTCCGTCTCCTCGGTTCCGGTAGCCGAAGAGCTCTTCGAAATGACTGCGGCTCAACAGGGTGTCTGGTACGGGCAACTCGTCGATCCGAAGAGTCCCAAATACAACATCGGGGAGTGCTTCGAGATTCGGGGAGACCTGGACGAGGCGCTGTTCGCCGCGGCGCTCGACCGGGCTGTCGCACTGTGCGACAGCCTCAACATCGAGTTCGTCACCAGGGACGACGCCGTGCGTCAGCGTGTCATCCGCCGCCTCCCGGCGGAGACCGGCCGGCTCCGCTTCGTCGATCTGTCGCAGGACGCCGATCCCGCCGGCGCGGCCGAGCGCTACCTCCGCTCCGACATGGCCGCCGTCGACAGGCTCGACGCCCCGCACCACCACTTCGCCCTGCTCCGGCTAGGGGGCCGGTTGCACTACTGGTACGTGCGCTTCCACCACATAGCCGTGGACGGCCTCGGCGGCGCCGTCTTCGCCCGTGCCGTGGCCGACCTGTACGGGCGCGCCGTGCAGGGCGAGGACCTCGCCGGGGTCGAGCTGCCCGTCGCGCCGCTGCGCGAACTCGTGGCCGACGAGGCGGCCTACCGGCGCTCGGACCGCTACGAGGCCGACCGCGCCTACTGGACCGGCCGGTTCGCGGACCTGGCGGGCGGCCGCGGTGATACACCCGGTGCCGACGAGGGGGCCGAGGCACACGGCGGCAGAGCACTCATCCGCCGGCGCACCGATGCCCCCGCAGCGGCCGGCCACGACGGGCCGGACATCCGGCTGCACACCGGCGAGTCACTGCCCGAAGCCGTACTCGACAGCCTGCGCCGGCTGGCCTCGGCCAACCGCACCAGCTGGAGCGCCGTCGTCGTGACCGCGGTCGCCGCCTACGTCGCCCGCGCCACCGGAACGCACGACGTCACCATCGGCCTCGCCTCCAACGGCCGGCACGGCGGATTCCGGCACATCGTCGGCATGACCGCCAACATCCTGCCGCTGCGCCTGACCGTTACCGCCGACATGACGGTGGGTGCTCTCGTCCGTGCCGTCGCCGCCGAGATGCGCGGCGCCCTGCGACACCGCCGGTTCTCCCGCGAGGAGCTCGCGCGCGAACTGAACAGGGCCGACGGCGCGGCCCGCCTCACCGGTGTCGTCGTCAACATCATGGGCTACGACTACGACCTGGACTTCGCCGGCAGCCCCGGCGCCTCCCGCGTGCTGTCCATCGGACCGGTTGACGACGTGTCCCTCTTCGTCTCCGAACGAGCCGCGGGAAAAGGCCCGTTGATCGGCTTCGACGCCAACCCGGAGCTCTACCGCCCAGAGGACGTGCGGCTGCACCAGGAGGCAGTCGTCTCCTTCCTGTCCGCCCTCGCCGACGCGGACGCCGGCCTCCCGCTGGGTGAGCTGCCCTTCCTCGGCGAGGACACCGCCGCTGCCCTGCACGCTCAGGGCAGCGGCACCGCCCTGCCGTCGGAAGCCGTGGCAACAAGCCTGCCGGAGGCGTTCGGCGCACAGGCGCGCCGGACACCGGACGCCCCGGCTGTGGTCGACGGCGCCGTCACACTCACCTACCAGGAGCTGGAGCGGGCGGCCACGGACCTCGCGGGTGCCCTGACCGGCCGGGGCGTCGCCGCCGAGGACGGCGTCGGCATCCTCGTGGGCCGCTCGGCAGCCGTGCTGCCCGCCACGCTCGGCGCCGTCGGTGCGGGCGCGGCGTACGTACCGATGGACGCCGCCTGGCCGCCCGAACGGCTCGACCGAGTCGTCGAAGCGGCCCGCGTCCGCGCCCTGGTGGTCGACGAGGCAACCGCCGGTCTGCCCTGGCTCCAGGAATCGGCGGCCGGTCTGCCACTGATCGTCCTCGACACCCGCGGCAGTGTTTTACGCGGCGCTCCGCCCAGGCCGGGACCGCTGCCGCGCCTCACCCGCGGCGACCGGCTCGCCTACGTGATGTTCACCTCCGGCTCCACCGGCCTGCCCAAGGGCGTCGGTGTCACCCACGCCGACGTCCTCGCCCTGGCCGCCGACACCACCTGGACGGACGGGGTGTCCGACGCGGTGCTGATGCACTCGGCATACGTGTTCGACGCCTCCACCTTCGAGATCTGGGCGCCGCTGCTGAACGGCGGGCGGGTGGTCGTCGCGCCCGGCGGCGTGCTCGAGGCACCGGTCCTCCACGCGATGGTGGAGCGGCTCGGCGTCACCGGCCTCTTCCTGACGACGGCCCTGTTCAACGTGATGGCCGAGGCGGATCCGGCCGTGTTCACCGGTCTGCGCATGGTCGCCACAGGCGGCGAGGCCGCTACCCCGGACCTGATGCAGCGGGTGGCCGCCGCGACGCCCGGCACGCTCGTCCTCCATGTCTACGGGCCCACCGAGACCACGACCTTCGCCGCCCGTCACCCGGTCACCCCCGGCGCCGCGGGCGTGCCGCCCATCGGCCGGGCCCTCGACGGGATGGGGCTGTACGTGCTCGACGACGCCCTGCGCATGGTGCCGCCCGGCGTCGTGGGGGAGCTGTACGTGAGCGGCCACGGCGTCGCCCGCGGCTACCAGGGCAGCGCCGCACTGACCGCCACCCGGTTCACCGCCGATCCGTACGGCGCGTCCGGCCGGCGGATGTACCGCACGGGTGACCTCGTGCGCTGGACCGCGCAGGGTGACATCGAGTACGTCGGGCGGGCGGACAGCCAGATCAAACTCCGCGGACTGCGCATCGAACCGGCCGAGACCGAGAACCTTCTGCTGACCGACCCGGAGGTACGTGGCGCCTGCGTCGTGGTCCGTGAGGACGTACCCGGCGACCGTCGGCTCGTCGCCTACCTCGTACCCGCCCCCGGAGCCCGGCCGGACGTGGCCGCCCTGACACGCCGGGTCGAACGCGCGCTGCCCGCGTACATGGTGCCCTCCGCGTTCGTCACCCTCGACGCGCTGCCGCTGAACCCCAACGGCAAAGTCGACCGCCGCGCGCTTCCGGCGCCCCGGGCCGTCACCACCGAGGGCCGCGCCCCGCGCACCGCCTACGAGGCGGTCCTGGCCGGTCTGTTCGCCGATGTCCTCGGCGTGAGCGCGGTCGGCATCGACGACAACTTCTTCTCCCTGGGCGGCCACTCGCTGCTCGCCACCCGGCTCACCGGCCGGGTGCGAACGGCGCTGGGCGCCGAACTCGGCCTCTCCACCCTCTTCGACCATCCCACGGTCGCCTCCCTGGCCGCGGTCCTGGACGACACCGATGCGGCCCGTCCCGCCCTCTCCCCGCAGCCGCGACCCGAAGTGGTACCGCTGTCCTTCGCGCAGCAGCGCCTCTGGTATCTCAACCGGCTGGAGGGCCCCGGCAACGCCTACAACGTTCCGCTCGTCCTCGAACTCGACGGCTCTCTGGACGCGGTGGCCCTGCGCGACGCCCTCACCGACGTGATTGCCCGGCACGAGAGCCTGCGCACGGTCTTCGCCGAGCACGACGGCATGGCCCGCCAAGAAGTCCTCGAAGCGGACGCCGCCGCATCGCTCGTCCCTCTGGTGGTCGAGCAGGCGCCGGCCGAGGCAACGGCGGACACCTGGGCCGAGGAGACGGTACGTCGCCTGACCACGGCGCCCTTCGATCTCGCGGGTGACATCGCGGTCCGCGCTCATCTGCTCGTCCTCGGCCCCGGCCGCCACATCCTGGTCCTCGTCCTGCACCATGTCGTCGCGGACGGCTGGTCCCTCGCCCCGCTCGGCCGCGATCTCGGTGCCGCCTACCGTGCCAGGAGTGAGGGCACGGATGCCCCCGACTGGCCCCCGCTGCGGGTGCAGTACGCCGACTACACCCTCTGGCAGCGGCGGCTGCTCGGTGACGACAGCGACCCTGACGGCCTGGGCGCTCGGCAGCTCGCTTTCTGGAAAGAGGCGCTTCGCGACACCCCCGACCTGCTGGACCTGCCCCTCGACCGGCCCCGCCCGGCCGTACCCAGCCACCGGGGCGACTCCGTCCCCTTCGAGCTGCCCGCTCATACGCACACCGACCTCGTCCGGCTCGCCCGTGCAGCCGGCTGCACCCCCTTCATGGTGCTTCAGGCGGCCCTCGCCGTGACGCTCCAGGCCCATGGCGCCGGATCCGACATCCCATTGGGCACCGCGGTGGCCGGACGGACCGACGAGGCCCTCGACGATCTGGTCGGGTTCTTCGTCAACACCGTCGTCCTGCGAGCCGACCTGTCCGGTGACCCGACGTTCCGGGAACTGCTCGACAGGGTCAAGGAGTTCGACATTGCCGCCCTGAGTCACGGCGACATCCCGTTCGAACGCATCGTGGAGGCTCTCAACCCGGAGCGGTCCGGCGACCACCACCCGCTCTTCCAGACCATGCTGGTTCTTCAGAACCAGGAGCCGGCGGGGCTCGATCTGCCGGGCGTCCGGGTCAACGACCGGTCCCGGCACCGCGGCGGCAGCAAGTTCGACCTGACGTTCTCGCTGACCGAAACGATGGAAGTCACCGAAGTCACCGAGATCTCCGGAGCGAGCCGGACCGCGGGACTCGCAAGAGACACCGGACTCGCCGGGGGCCCCAGACCCACCGGACCCACCGGAGCGGCCGGGCCCAGCAGCCGGACCGATCCGGCGCGGACCACGGCCGACACCCCGATCGGCGCCGGAGGCATCCGCGGGTACCTGGAATACGCGACCGACCTCTTCGACGCCGGCACCGCCCACACCCTGTGCACCCGGTTCGCCCGCATCCTCGCCCTGGCGGTGTCCGACCCCGGCCGGCCCATCAGCGACCTGGACCCGGTCGCGCCCGGCGAGCGCGACCGGTTGCTGGCCCAGGGACGCGGCGCGGAACGGCCTCTGCCCTCCCGCACAGTCCCGGAAGCGGTCCGGGACCGGGCCGCGACCACCCCCCACGCCATCGCCGTGCGTGACGCGCACACAAGCCTCACCTACGCCGAACTCGACGCCCGGGCCGACGCCCTCGCCCACGTCCTCGGGGAACGCGGCGCGGGCCGTGAGGACAGGGTGGCCATCGCGGCGCCCGCGTCCGTGCACACCGTCGTCGCCATGCTGGCCGTCCTGCGTGCCGGTGCCGCCTACCTGCCGATCGATCCGCAGTACCCGGCCGCACGCATCCGCCACATGCTGGACGACGCCCGCCCCGTCCTGTTGCTCACCACCTCGGACGTCCACGCGGAACTGCCCGACGGCGGCGTACCGTGGCTCGCCCTCGACGACCCGGCAGCCGCCCTGTCCGCGGGTCACCCCGGGAGCGGCCCGGACACGCCCCGCCCGGCGGACCCCGCGTATGTCATCTACACCTCCGGATCCACCGGCCGGCCCAAGGGCGTGGTCGTGTCTCACGCCGCCCTGGCCAACCACATGGACTGGATGGCGCGGCACCTGGCGATCACCCCGGAGGACCGGGTGCTCGCCCGTACCTCCTCCAGTTTCGACGCCTCCGTGTGGGAGCTCTGGCTTCCGCTGATGAACGGCGCCGAAGTCTGTGTGCTGCCGGACGGGGCCAATACGGAACCCCGCACCCTGGTCTCCTGGATGAGCCGATTCGACGTCACCGTCGCCCAGTTCGTCCCGTCCCACCTGGCCCTCGTCCTCACCGAGGCGGCACACGCGGCGCCGCTGCCCGCCCTGCGCGCCGTGCTGTGCGGCGGCGAACCGCTGCCGCGCGCCCTCGCCGATGACGTCGCCGAGCTGTGGCAGGCTGAGGTGCACAACCTCTACGGGCCGACCGAGGCAACCATCGACGTGACCGCCCACCGCATCGACGTCCCGGCGAACGGCGCACACGCGGGATCGGACACACCGTACGAGACCGTGCCGATCGGCCGCCCTGTCGACACCATGCGTACCTACGTTCTCGACGGCCGGCTGCGGCCCGTCCCGACCGGTGTCACGGGTGAGCTGTACCTGGCGGGTCCCAACCTCGCCCGTGGCTACCTGCACCGCCCGGGTCTGACCGCCGACCGGTTCGTCGCCGACCCGTTCGACGACGCGGGCGGGCGCATGTACCGCACGGGCGACCTCGTCCGGTGGAGCCGCCAGGGACTGCTCGACTACGTGGCCCGCGCCGACGACCAGGTCAAACTACGGGGATTCCGCGTCGAACCGGGTGAGGTCGAGGCCGCGCTGCTGGCACGCCCCGGTGTCACGGCAGCCTGCGCCGTGATCCGTGACGACAGCTCCGGCGGGCGCCGCCTCGTCGCCTACGCCGTCACCGGCGACCCGGCCCTGCGCCCCGTCATCCTGCGCGACGCCCTCGCCGAGAGCCTGCCGCACTACATGGTGCCCGGTGCCGTCGTCGTCCTGGACGAACTTCCGCTCCTCCCCAACGGAAAGGTGGACCGACGCGCCCTGCCGGAACCCGCGCACGCTCCCGACGCCACCACCGACGGAGCGGGCCGGCGCACCCTCCGGGAGGATCTGCTCGCCGGGATCTTCGCCGACGTTCTGCGACGGCCCCGAGTCGCCCCGCAGGAAAGCTTCTTCGACCTCGGCGGACACTCGCTCCTCGCCATGCGCGTCGTCAGCCGGGTCCGCGCCGTTCTGGGCGCCGAGATCGCCGTACGCACCCTCTTCGAACACCCGACCGTCGCGGGCCTGGCCCGCGTCCTGGACACGCGGGGCCGGACCCATCCGCCGGTGGTGCCCGTGGCACAGCGGCCCGACCCGCTGCCGCTGTCGTCCGCGCAGCAGCGGCTGTGGTTCCTCAACCGGCTCGAAGGCCCCGGCTCCGCCTACAACATCCCGCTCGTCCTCGAACTCCACGGCGCCCTGGACACGGACGCCCTGCGCAGTGCCCTGCGCGACGTGGTGGAGCGGCACGAGAGCCTGCGCACACTGTTCCCCGAACGGGACGGCGTACCGCATCAGCTGGTCCTTCCCGTCGACGCCGCGACACCCCGGGTGCCGGTCGTGAGTACCGCACCGGCGGATCTGGAGGCGGCCGTCCTCGCCGCCGTCCGCGAGCCGTTCGACGTCATCACGGACCCGCCCCTGCGCGCCCTGCTCCTGCGCCCCGCCCCCGGCCATCACGTCCTGGTGCTCGTCCTGCACCACATCGCGGGCGACGGCTGGTCCCTCGCCCCGCTCGCCCGTCACCTCGGCGAGGCCTACGGAGCCCGCCTCACGGGCGGGGAGCCCGGACCAGCGGCCTGCACTCCGCTGCAGTACGCCGACTACACCCTCTGGCAGCACGCTGCCCTGGGCGACGGGACCACACCCGGCAGCGTCCTGCGGCAGCAGCTCGACCACTGGCACACCGCCCTCGCGGGCCTGCCCGGGCTCATCGACCTCCCGCTGGACCGGCCGCGCCCGGTCACCAACGACCCGAGGGGAGCCGTCCACACCTTCGAGGTTCCGCCCGCACTGAACGCCCGGCTCCAGCGGCTGGCCCGGGAGTCGGGCAGCAGCCTGTTCATGGTGCTCCAGGCCGCGGTGGCCACCCTGCTGCACCGGCACGGCGCGGGCGACGACATCCCGCTCGGTTCGCCCGTCGCCGGCCGGACGGACGAGGCACTGGAGGATCTGGTCGGGTTCTTCGTCAACACCCTGGTCCTGCGCACCGACCTGTCCGGCAATCCGACCTTCCGCGAACTGCTCATGCGTGTACGGGAGTTCGACCTGGCCGCCTACGCGAACCAGGACGTGCCCTTCGAGCGTCTCGTCGAGAGCGTCAACCCGGTCAGGGCGCGCAACCACCATCCGCTGTTCCAGACCATGCTGGTCCTGCAGAACCAGGAGACCGCCCGCCCCGAACTGCCGGGCCTCACCGTCGAGAGCCGGCTCGTCCACAACGGCCTGAGCAAATTCGACCTCACCTTCGCCTTCGGCGAGGAACGGGGCGAGGGCGGCCTCACCGCCGGCATCGAGTACGCCACCGCGCTGTTCGACCGGTCCACCGTCGAATCCCTCGCGGACCGCCTGGTCCGCCTCCTGGAGCAGGTGGCCGACGACCCGGCCCTGCCGCTGACGGGCTACGACCTGATGACGCCGGGCGAGCACACCCGTGTGACCCGCTGGGGCTCCGGCGGCGCGCTGCCCGCACACACCGAGAACGCCACCCTGCCCGCGCTTTTCGCGGCCCAGGCACACCGCACACCGGACGCCGAGGCCGTCACCGACGAGGACACCGGCCTCACCTACGCCGAACTCGACCGGATCTCCGCCGACCTCGCCCGTGCGCTGGCGGGACTGGGCGTCGCCCCGGAGACCGGGATCGGCGTACTGCTCTCCCGGTCGCCGGCGGTCGTCGCGGTGTCCCTCGGCGCGGTCCGTGCGGCCGGTGCTTACGTCCCGCTGGACGCGCGCTGGCCCAGGGAGCGGCTGGACCAGGCGGCCGGGGTGGCCGGGGTGCGGGTGCTTGTCGTCGACGAGGAGGCGTTCTCCTCCACCTGGGTGACCTCGATGGCCCGCCGCGTACCGGTCGTGGTCGTGGACCGGTACGGCCGGATCGTCCGCGGCGCGCCCGAACAGCCGGGCCGGCCCGCCGCCGTGGCCGGCTCCGCCGCCCTCGCCTATGTGATGTTCACCTCCGGCTCGACCGGTCTGCCCAAGGGGGTCGGAGTCACGCATGCCGACGTGGTGGCGCTGACGGCCGACTCCACCTGGCAGAGCGGCGCGGCCGACGCGGTCCTGATGCACTCCGCGTACGTCTTCGACGCCTCCACGTTCGAGATCTGGGCCCCGCTCCTGCACGGCGGCAGGATCGTCGTCGCACCGGGCAGCGTCCTGGAGGCCCGCGTCCTCGGGGATGCGGTCCAGGAGCACGGAGTGACCGCGGTCTTCCTGACGACGGCCCTGTTCAACGTGATCGCCGAGACCGATCCGGGCGCCTTCACCGGCCTCGGACTCGTCTGCGCCGGGGGAGAACTGGCCTCACCCGACGCGATGCAGCGCGTCGCCGCCGTCGCGCCCGGAGCGCGCGTCCTCCATGTGTACGGCCCCACCGAGACCACCACCTTCGCCACCCGCTACGACGTGGCCGCCGGACTGCCGTCCGGTCCGCCGCCCATCGGGCGCGCCCTGGACGGCATGCGGCTGTACGTCCTCGACGGCTCACTCGGACCGGTCCCGCCGGGCGTCACGGGCGAGCTGTACCTCGCCGGACGCGGCGTGGCACGCGGTTACGCGGGCCTTCCCGGGCTCACCGCCACCCGCTTCGTGGCCGACCCGTTCGACGCGGCCGGCGGCCGTATGTACCGCACCGGCGACCTCGTCCGGTGGACCCACGAGGGGCAGATCGCCTACGTCAGCCGCGCCGACAGCCAGGTGAAACTGCGCGGCTACCGCATCGAACCCGGCGAGATCGAGGGTGTGCTGGCCTGCTGCGAGGGCGTCGCCGACTCCTTCGCCGTCGTCCGCGAGGACACCCCCGGCGACCGGCGGCTCGTCGCGTACGTGGTCCCCGCCCACGGGGAACGCCCCGAACCCACCGACCTGGCGCGGGCCGTCGGCCGGTCTCTGCCCGCCTATATGGTCCCCTCCGCATTCGTCCTGATCGACGCGCTGCCGCTGACTCTCAACGGCAAGGTGGACCGGAGCGCCCTGCCGGAGCCCGCACACCACGCACCGGTCCGCGGCCGCGCCGCCCGCACCGCGCGCGAGGAGATCCTCTGCGGACTCTTCGCCGATGTGCTCGGCCTCGACGCCACGGGTGCCGACGACGACTTCTTCGCCCTGGGCGGCCACTCCCTGCTCGCCACCAGGCTCGCCGCGCGCATCCGTACCGCGCTCACCGTCGAGGTCCAGGTCAAGTCCGTCTTCGAGCACCCCACGCCTGCCGCACTCGCGGCCACTCTGGACGGCGCCGAGCAGGCCAGAAGTCCCCTGGAGCGTGCTCCGCGCCGCCCCGATCCGCTGCCGCTGTCCTTCGCCCAGCAGCGCCTGTGGTTCCTCAACCGGCTTGAGGGGCCCAGCGCAACCTACAACGTGCCGCTGGTTCTCCGGCTGGACGGCCCGCTCGACACGGACGCCCTGCAGAGTGCCCTCGCGGACGTCGTCGAACGCCACGAGAGCCTGCGCACCGTCTTTCCCGAGACGGACGGCGTGGCCCGTCAGCTCGTCCTCGACGCCACGGACGCCGACCTCGACCTGGACCCCCGCGACACCGACCCCGCCCGTCTCGACGCGACCCTGACCGCCGAAGTGGCACACGCCTTCGACGTCAGCTCCGAACTGCCCGTACGGGCCCGGCTGCTGCGGCTCGGCGCCGAGTCGCACGTCCTGGTGCTGACCGTCCACCACATCGCGGGCGACGGCTGGTCCCTCGCCCCGCTCGCCCGCGACCTCTCGGACGCCTACCGGGCACGTGCCGAGGGTACGGAACCACCCTGGACGGAACTCGGCGTCCAATACGCCGACTACACCCTGTGGCAGCGAGCGCTGCTCGGCTCCGAAGACGATCCGAACAGCCAGGCCGCCCGCCAGCTGGACTTCTGGCGCACCGCACTCGCCGGCGCCCCCGACCTGCTCGACCTGCCGTGCGACCGGCCGCGCCCCGCCGTCACGGCGTACCGCGGCGACGCGTTCTCCTTCCCCGTCGACGCCGGGACCCACCGGGCACTGGCCGACCTCGCCCGCTCCCGCGGGTGCAGCCTGTTCATGGTGCTCCAGGCCGCGCTCTCGGTCCTCCTCTCCCGGCACGGCGCCGGTGAGGACATCGTGCTCGGAACCGCCGTCGCCGGACGCACCGACGAAGCACTCGACGATCTGGTGGGCTTCTTCGTCAACACCCTCGTCCTGCGCACCGACCTGGCCGGAGACCCCACCTTCGCCGAAGTGATCGACCGGGTAAGGGAATTCGACCTCGCCGCCTACGCCCACCAGGACGTGCCGTTCGAGCGGCTGGTCGATGCCATCGGCCCGGTCCGGGCCCAGAACCACCACCCGCTGTTCCAGACCATGCTCGTCCTCCAGAACCAGGCGGACACCACCGTCGACCTCACGGGGCTCACGGTCACCGGACAGCCCGTGCACACCGGTATCAGCAAATTCGACCTGACCTTCACCTTCACCGAGACCCGCGACGGCGCGGGCCGGCCCGCCGGCATCGACGGCACCCTGGAGTTCTCCACGGAACTCTTCGCCCATGCCACCGCCCACACCCTGGCCGGGCGCCTGACCCGTCTGCTCGCGTCGCTCGCCGCCGACCCCGGCCGGCGTGTCCACGCCGTCGACGTGCTGGACCCGGCCGAGCGGCAGAGCCTGGAGCGGGCCGCGCAGGGGCCGGTGCGGGCCGTGGCGGCGCGCACGGCGCCCGAGGCGTTTCGCAGACAGTCCGCCGCGACCCCGTCTGCCATCGCCGTACGGACCGGCGCCCACCGCCTCGCCTTCGGTGAACTGGACGCACTGTCCGACGACTTGGCTCACCATCTGCACGACCGAGGCATCGGCCGCGGCGACCTCGTCGCCCTCGCCCTGGAAGGCACCGCCGACCAGGTCGTCGCGATGCTGGCGGTGGCCAAGGCCGGGGCCGCCTGTCTCGCGGTCGACCTGGAGTACCCCGAGGCACGCATCACCTACATGCTGGACGACGCCCGCCCCGCGCTGCTCCTCACCCACGGCACGGCCCGCGCCGCCCGGTACGCCGCGTCCGTACCCTGCCTCGCGCTCGACGACAGGGGAGCGTGGTCCACGGGGCGCGGCGCACCGCCCGGCACCGCACCGGACCCCCTCGACGCGGCGTACGTCATCTACACCTCGGGCTCCACCGGCCGCCCCAAAGGCGTTGTCGTCACCCATGCGTCCCTGACCAACCACATGGCCTGGATGGCCGGCCACCTCGGCCTCACCGCCGGAGACCGGGTCCTCGCGCGGACCTCGCCGAGCTTCGACGCCTCGGTCTGGGAGACCTGGCTGCCGCTGCTGCACGGCGGTTCCACCTGCCCCGTGCCGCCCGCCCTCAACCACGACCCCTCCGGCCTGCTCGCCCGCATGCGCGACACAGGGGCGACCCTCGCGCAGTTCGTGCCCTCGCACCTCTCTCTCGTCCTCACCGAGACCGGTCCCGACGAGGCTCCCGCGACCCTGCGGACCGTCCTGTGCGGAGGCGAGCCCCTGCCCAGGTCACTCGCCGAGCGCGTGGGACGGGCCTGGCAGGTGGACGTGCACAACCTGTACGGGCCCACCGAGACCACCATCGACGCCGCCGCCCACCACCACAGGCGCGGGGAGAAGGACAACGCGGCGGGGGAGGGCGGTGTGCCGCTCGGTCACCCCGTCGACAACACCCGCGCCTACGTCCTGGACACGGCGCTCCGGCCGGTCCCGCCGGGCGTCACCGGCGAGCTCCACATCGCGGGCGAGGGCCTCGCCCGCGGCTACCTGGGACGTCCCGGCCTGACCGCCACCCGGTTCGTCGCCGATCCGTACGGCCCCGCCGGCAGTCGCATGTACCGCACGGGCGACCTCGTGAAGCGGGACGCCGATGGGCTGCTCACCTACGTCTCGCGCGCCGACGACCAGGTCAAGCTGCACGGGTTCCGGATCGAACTCGGCGAGATCGAGACCGCTCTCACCGCGCTCGACGGCATCGCCGCCGCCTGCGCCGTCGTCCGCGAGGACCGGCCGGGCGAGCGGCGGCTGGTCGCCTACACCGTCGCTGACGGACACAGCGGTGCCGCCCACCCCGCCGACAGCGAACTGCGCAGCCTGCTGGCGGTGGCCCTGCCGCCGTACATGGTGCCCGCCGTCTTCGTCACCCTGGACGCGCTGCCGCTGCTGCCGAACGGCAAGAGCGACCGCAAGGGCCTGCCCGCCCCGGTACGTCCCGCCGTCACCCGGCAGGGCGGCCGGCCGCGCACCGCGCAGGAGCGCGTCCTGTGCGACGTGTTCGGCTCCGTCCTGCACGCCCCCGCCGTCCGCACGGACGACGACTTCTTCGCGCTCGGCGGCGACAGCATCCTCTCGATCCAGCTCGTCAGCCGGGTTCGGGAGGCCGGCCTCGGAGTCACACCCCGTGATGTCTTCGTCCACCGCACACCCGAGGCCATCGCGGCCGTCGCCACCGCGCTCGACGAGACCGCCGCCGCACCGGCCGACCAGGGCACCGGCGAGATGCCGCCGACCCCCATCGCCGCCTGGCTGCTGGAACGGCCAGGCACCACGGACGGCTACAACCAGTCCGGAATGCTCAGCACTCCCGCGGGCGCCGGGCAGGACGCACTCGTCGCGGTCCTCCAACTCCTCATCGACCAGCACGACATGCTCCGTCTGCGGGTCACCGGCGCGGCCGGAGGCCGGCCCGTTCTCGAAGCCCTGCCCCCCGGCTCCGTCCCCGCCCGCAGCCGTTTCACCCGCATCGACATCGCGGGTCTCGACGCGGACGCCGCCCGTGCCGCGGCCACCGAGGCGGGCGAACAGGCGCGGAGCCGGCTGCGGCCCGCGGACGGGGACGTGGTCGAAGCCGTCTGGTGCGACGCCGGACCACACGTGCGCGGGCGTCTGCTGCTCGTCGTCCACCACCTGGCCGTCGACGCGGTCTCCTGGCGCATCCTCGCCGCCGACCTGGCCCACGCCTGGCAGGCCGTCACCGAAGCCGGCGCCGCCGGGGACGGCCCCGTCACGGCCGCGGTGCTGCCCGCCGCCACCACGTCCTACCGAGGCTGGGCACACCTTCTCGCAGCCCAGGCGCGCAGCGCCGAGCGGGAAGCCGAACTGCCCCTGTGGCAGGACATCCTGAGCACTCCGGACCCGCAGCTGGGATACCGGCCGCTCGACCCCCGCCTGGACACCGCCGACGGGACGCGCACCCTGGTCACCCACCTGCCCGCCACCTGGACGCGGTCACTGCTCACCACCGCCCCCGGCGCGTTCCACGCCGGCGTGGACGACATCCTGCTCACGGCCCTCGCGCTCGCCGTCCGCACCTGGCGGACGGAACGCGCCGCGGGCCCCGCCGGATCCCGGCCGGCCGGCACCGGCGTCCTTCTCGATCTGGAGAGCCACGGCCGCGAACAGATTGCCGACCACATCGACCTGTCCCGGACGGTCGGCTGGTTCACCAGCCTCTATCCCGTCCGGCTCGACCCAGGACCCTTCGATGCCCGCGGCCCCGCCGGCTTCGACGCCGCACTGGTCGAACAAGCGGTCAAACGCGTCAAGGAACAGCTGCGGACCGTGCCCGACCACGGCGTCGGCCACGGAATGCTGCGCCGTCTCAACCCGGCGACCCGCACCCGGCTCGCCACCGCGACCGAGCCCCAGATCGGCTTCAACTACCTCGGCCGGTACGCCGCTGCGCACGATCCGGCGGACGGCGCTGCGGGCGCCGACTGGGAGGTACTGCTCGACGGCGGCGGACCGCGCAGTCAGGACCCGGACATGCCCGTCCACCACGTCCTCGACATCAACGCGCACACCGAGGACCTGCCGGACGGCCCCCGGCTGGTGACGCGCTGGACCTGGCCCACCGACCTTCTCAAGGAGGAGGACGTGGGGGCCCTGTCCGATGCGTTCATGCGCGCTCTGCGCGCCGTCGCCGACCACGCCGAACGACCCGACGCGGGCGGCTACACGCCCTCCGACCTTCCCCTGGTCTCGCTCAGCCAGGCCCAGATCGACCGACTGCAGAACAAGTGGGGTGGACGCAAGTGACCGGTTTCCAGTTGGAGGACGTACTTCCGCTGACGCCGTTGCAGGCAGGCATGCACTTCCATGCCCTGTACGACTCACAGGCCGTGGACGTCTACACCGCGCAGTTCGTCTTCGACCTCGAAGGCCCCGTCGGTGTGCCCGCACTGCACGCCGCCATCGGCACCCTGCTGCGACGGCACGCCAATCTGCGGGCCGGCTTCCTCCACGAGGATCTGGACGAGCCCGTACAGGCGGTGGCAGCCGAGGTCCCGGTGCCACTGGAGGAACTGGACCTGACAGGCGGGGACGGCAACGGTACGACTCAGGAACGGCTCACCGCGTTCCTCGCCGCGGACCGCACCCGCCGCTTCGACCTGACCACCCCTCCGCTGATGCGGTTCACCCTGGTACGCACCGCGCCGCAGCACCACCGCCTGGTCATGACGAGCCATCACCTTCTCTTCGACGGCTGGTCGATGCCCCTCCTCGTACGGGAACTCTTCGAGCTGTACGCCACCGGCGGCGACGACGGTTCCCTGACGCGCGTCATCCCCTACCGGAACTATCTCGGCTGGCTCGCGCGACAGGACCGCACAGCCGCACTGGATGCCTGGGCCGCCGCCCTGGCCGGGATCGAGGCGCCGACCCTGCTCGCAGGGCCCGGCCGCATGGGTGGACCGGCCTCCACCGAACTGCCCCGGACGCTGGTCCTCGATCTGGACGCGGCGACGACACTGCGGCTGCGCGAGACGGCGCGAGCCCATCGCCTCACCCTCAACACCCTGGTCCAGGGCGCCTGGGGCCTGCTGCTCGGGCACCTCACCGGACGCCCCGATGTCGTGTTCGGCGCCACCGTGTCCGGCCGCCCGCCGGAGATCCCCGGCATAGAGTCGATGGTCGGCCTGTTCATCAACACCGTGCCCGTACGGCTCCGCCCGGAGCCCGGTGAGACCCTGGCCGGGCTCCTGACGCGGCTCCAGGAGGAACAGAGCCGTCTCCTCGGCAGCCAGCACGTGGGCTTGAGTGACATCCGGGCCGTCACCGGCCTCGACGAACTCTTCGACACCCTGACCGTGTTCGAGAACTACCCGATGGACGACGAGGCCCTGCGCACCGCGCAGCAGGGGCTGCCAGGTCTCGCCGTCACCGGGTTCAGCGGCACGGACGCGGCCCACTACCCACTCACCCTCACCATCGCTCCCGGCGATTCCCTCAGGATCACCTTCGGCTATCGGGCCGCCGCCCTGAACCGTGACGACGTGGCCCGGACGGTCGCCCGCATGCGGCGTCTGCTGACGGTGATGGCGCACGGACTCGATGCCCGCGCCGACTCCGTGTCCGTTCTCCTGGACGGTGAGGCCGAAACCCTGCTGGCCCAGGGGAGTGGCGCCGAACTGCGCGGCGACGAGCTGGACATGAGCATCCCGCAGGCCGTCGCCGGCCACGCCGGCCGGCACCCGGACGCGGTCGCCGTGTGCGGCGCGGGCGAGCAGCTGACGTACCGACAGCTCGGCGGCCTCTCGGACGAGCTGGCCGCTGCCCTGGCGGGGCACGGGGCCGGTGCCGAGAACGGGGTCGGCATCCTCGTGGCCCGCTCGGCCGCAACGGTCACCGCCTCCCTCGCCGCCCTGCGTGCGGGCGCCGCCTATGTGCCTCTCGACCCCGGGTGGCCGGACGAACGGCTCGGCCGGGTCGCCGAGGTGTCCGCACTGCGTGTCCTGATCGTCGACGCGTCCACCCGAGCGCACCCCTGGGTACGCCAACTGGGCCCGGACGTACCCGTGCTGACCGTCGACGCCGCAGGCCGCATCCGGCAGGGAGCACCGGCCACCCCCGGCGCCCTCCCCGCAGTCATGGGCGGGTCCCGCCTCGCGTACGTGATGTTCACCTCCGGGTCCACCGGTCTGCCCAAGGGCGTCGGCGTCACCCACGCCGACGTGACCGCCCTGGCTGCGCACCGCGCCTGGGCCGGCGGCGCGGCCGAGGCCGTCCTGTTCCACTCGGCGTACGTCTTCGACGCCTCCACCTTCGAGATCTGGGCACCGCTCCTCAACGGCGGCCGCGTCGTCGTGGCGCCCGAAGGCACGCTCCAGCCCGCCGTGCTCCGGGACCTCGTCACCCGGTACGGCCTGACAGCGGCGTTCCTCACGACGGCCCTGTTCAACGTCCTCGCGGAATTGGACGCGGGCGCCCTCGGGCTGCTCCGTCTGGTCGCCAGCGGCGGCGAGGCCGCCGCGCCCGGCGTACTGCAACGCCTCGCATCCGCCCACCCGGGCACCGCGGTCCTCCACGTGTACGGACCCACCGAGACGACCACCTTCGCCACCGCCCACCGGGTCCACGCCGACGACGCACCGGGCGCCGCCGCCCCCATCGGCCGTTCCCTCGACGGCGTGCGCACCTACGTCCTGGACGCGGCGCTGCGGCCCGTGCCATCAGGCGCCGAGGGCGAGTTGTACGTGGCGGGCGCCGGTGTCGCGCGAGGCTACCTGGGGCGGCCCGGCCTCACCGCCACCCGGTTCGTCGCCGACCCGTTCACGGACACCGGGGAGCGCATGTACCGCACCGGCGACCTGGTGCGCCGCCGCGCCGACGGCGCCCTGCACTACGTGGCCCGCGCCGACCAGCAGATCAAACTGCGCGGCCACCGCATCGAACCCGCCGAGATCGAGACGGTGCTCCGCGCCGACCCGTCCGTGCGCGCCGCCTGCGTCCTGGTCCGCGAGGACCTGCCCGGCGACCGCACCCTCACCGCCTACGTCGTCCCCGCACCCGGACACACTCCGGACCCGGCACTGCTCGCGGCGCACGTCGGAGACCACCTGCCCGCCTACATGGTGCCGGCCGTCATCCAGCAGGTCGACGCGCTGCCGCTGACCTCGAACGGCAAGGTCGACCGGGCCGCCCTGCCCAAACCCGCAGGACCGCCCGCCAGACAGGGCCGGTCGCCGCGCAACGCCCTGCAGGAGATCCTCGCCGGACTGTTCGCCGACGTGCTCGGCGTGCCACGCGTCGGCATCGACGACAGCTTCTTCGCCCTGGGCGGTCAATCCCTGCTCGCCACCCGTCTCGTGGGCAGAGTCCGCACCGCGCTCGACACCGAGACCGAGATCCGCACCCTCTTCGAGAACCCCACCGTCGCGGAGCTCGCCACCGCCCTGGAAGAGGACGGCCGGCTGCCCCGCCCCGCCCTCGTCGCGCAGGAACGCCCCACCACGATCCCGCTGTCGTACGCCCAGCAGCGCCTGTGGTTCCTGCACCGGCTCGAAGGGCCATCGGCCACGTACAACATCCCCTTCGCCGTACGCATCGACGGGGCGCTCGACGCGGATGCCCTGCGCCGGGCCCTGCACGACGTCGTCGCCCGGCACGCAGCCCTGCGCACCGTCTATCCCGAGGGCGACAGCGGGCCGCGCCAGCACATCACCGACCCGGACGACGTCAGCCTCCCGTTCGCCCTGGAAGCCGTGGACGAGGACAAGCTCCACCACCGGGTCAGAGCCGCCGCGGCCGAACCGATCGACATCGAGAACCGGCCTCCGCTCCGGGTGACCCTGTTGCGACTCGCCGACGACGCACACGTCCTGGTGCTCGTGATCCATCACATCGCCGCCGACGGCTCGTCCCTCGCACCCCTGGCCCGCGACCTGGGCGTCGCCTACCGGGCCCGTGCCCGTGGCGAGGAACCCGCACTGACGCCGCTGCCCGTCGACTACGCCGATCACACCCTCTGGCAGCACCGGCTGCTCGGCGACGAGCGGGACCCCGAGAGTGTCGTCGCGCGCCAACTCGACTTCTGGAAGGGGGCACTGGCCGGCCTCCCGGAGATGGTCGAGCTCCCGTGGGACCGGTCGCGCCCGGCCGTGCTCCGGCACACCGGCGCCACTCACGACTTCGCCGTCGACCGCGCCACCGCCCGGCGGGTGGCGGAGCTCGCACGAACCAGCGGATGCAGCGTCTTCATGGTGCTCCAGGCCGCCCTGTCGACCGTGCTCTCCCGGCACGGTGCCGGCGACGACATCCCGCTCGGAACGGCCGTCGCCGGACGCACCGACGAGGCCGCATCGGACCTCGTCGGGCTCTTCGTGAACACCCTCGTGCTGCGCACGGACCTGACGGGTGACCCGACGTTCCTCGAACTTCTCGACCGGGTGAAGGAGTTCGACCTCTCTGCATACGCCCATCAGGACGTCCCCTTCGAGCGTCTGGTGGAACTGCTCAACCCCGCACGCTCGCAGAGTCACCATCCGCTCTTCCAGACCATGCTCGTCCTTCAGAACTACGCACCCTCCGCCGGAATCGACCTCGCGGACCTGACCGTCAGCGGCGTACCGGTCGACGCCGGGGCCAGCAAGTTCGACCTGTCGTTCACCTTCACCGAGACGTACGACGAGAGCGGCGCCCTCACCGGCATGCGGGCCACCGTCGACTACGCGACGGAACTCTTCGACGCGTCAACGGTCCATGAACTCGCCGACCGGCTCGTGCTGCTGCTCGGCGCAGTCACCACGGACCCGGATCGCCCGCTGCACACCTACGACGTGCTCACGGCCGCCGAGCACACCCGGCTCGCCGCCTGGGGAACCGGGCCCGTCGAGCAGCTGCCCGAGTCGACGGTTCCCGCACTCTTCGGCCAATGGGTCCGGCGCACCCCCGACGCTCCGGCCGTCCGTGACGCGGGAACCACCCTCACCTACGGCGAACTCGACGCCCGTGCCGACGCACTCGCCCGCCACCTGACCGCGCAGGGCATCGGCCCCGAGGACCGGGTGGCCGTCGCCCTGCCACGTACCCACCACCTCGTCGTGGCCCTGCTCGCCGTCCTCAGGGCCGGGGCGGCCTATGTGCCGATCGACCCCGAATACCCGGCCCAGCGGCTGTCCTACATGCTCGACGACGCCGCTCCGCGTCTGCTCCTCACCACCCCCGCCATCCACCACCGGCTTCCGGACACAGCCGTTCCGCATCTGTACGCCGACGGTCTCGGTGACAGCGTCCGGCCGCCCGCGCCCACCGGCACCGGTCCGCACCCGGCACACCCCGCGTACGTCATCTACACATCAGGCTCCACCGGCCGCCCCAAGGGCGTCGTGGTCACCCACCAGGGCGTCGGCGCCATGGCCAGGACCCAGAGCCACCGGCTGAGCGTCGGCCCGGGCAGCCGGGTGCTGCACATGGCGTCCGTCAGCTTCGACGCCGCGTTCTGGGAACTGTGCATGGGACTGCTCTCCGGCGCCTGCCTGGAGATCGACGAACGCGACGCGCTGTTGCCCGGCCCCCATCTCGCCGCACTGGTCCGCGACCGGGGAGTCACCCACCTCACCGTGCCGCCCGCCGCCCTCGCGGTGATGCCGGCCGGCTCGCTGCCCACCGGCACCACGATGGTCCTCGCCGGTGAGGCGTGCCCACCCGCGCTGGTGCACGCCTGGGCGGGGGAGCGGTTCCTGGTCAACGCGTACGGCCCGACGGAGACCACCGTCTGTGCCACCATGAGCGGCCGGCAGTACGCGGACGGACCCCTGTCACCCGAGCGGACGGTGTCCATCGGCGTGCCCGTCGACGGCACCCGGGTCCTTGTCCTGGACAACCGGCTGGCCCCCGTACCGCCGGGTGTGGCCGGTGAGTTGTACGTCTGCGGTGCCGGCGTCGCACGCGGCTACCACGGCCGTGCCGCCCTGACCGCGTCCCGCTTCGTGGCCGATCCGTCCGACCGCGCGGGCGGCCGCATGTACCGCACCGGCGATCTGGTGCGCTGGACACGGGCCGGCGAACTCGTCTACGTCTCCCGAGTCGACGACCAGGTCAAACTCCGCGGCTTCCGCATCGAACTCGGCGAGATCGAGACGGTGCTCTCCTCCCTGCCCACAGTGGCCGCGGCCTGCGCCGCCGTCCGTGAGGACCGGCCGGGCGACCGGCGGCTCGTCGCGTACACCGTGCCCGCGGACGGCACGCCGGGCCCGGACGAGGCCGAGGTGCGCGCACACCTTGCCGTGAGCCTGCCGGCCCATATGATCCCCTCGGCCCACGTGAGTCTCGACGCCCTCCCCGTCACCCCCAACGGCAAGACCGACCGACGCGCCCTGCCCGCGCCCCGTCATGCGGGACCGGCCGTAGGCCGTGCCCCGCGCACCGCGCGCGAACGCGCCCTGTGCGACGTGTTCGCGGAGACGCTGGGTGTGCCCGAAGTAGGCGTCACGGACGACTTCTTCGCCCTGGGCGGCCACTCGCTGCTCGCGGTGACCCTGGCCCGGCGGATCGGGGAACAGTGCGGCCGGCGTCCCTCCCTGCGGGCCCTGTTCGCGGCACCCACCGTAGAGGGCGTCGACCGCCTCCTGGGAAGTGCGGCGGGAGAGGAGAACCGGGCGGACACGGCCGCACCGGACCTCGACGCGGAAGTGAGGCTGGCCCCGGACATCTCGGCAACGGGCCGGGACGCCGCGGCTACCGGGTCCGCACCCGCGCGCAGGCTGCGCCCGTCCCCCCGGCCCCTCCTGACCGGCGCATCCGGCTTTCTCGGCGCCTTCCTTCTGCGCGACCTCATCGAGACCACCGACGGCCCCGTCGACTGCCTCGTACGGGCCGAGGACGAGCACCGCGCGGGGCACCGGCTGCGGACCAACCTGGAGCGGTACGGCCTGTGGCAACCCAGGTACGCGGACCTGGTCCACGCCGTCCCGGGCGACCTCGCCGCTCCCGGCCTCGGCCTGTCATCCGGGGAACGGACGGCGCTCGTCCGCCGGCTCGGCCCGGTCCTGCACAACGGGGCACGCGTCAACTTCGCCGCCGCGTACGGCGATCTGCGCGCCCCCAACGTGGCGGGCACCCAGGAGCTCCTGCGTCTGCTCGCCGACTCCGCCTCACCCGGCATGCACTACATCTCGACGACCGGCGTGTACGCTCCCGCGACCGGCCCCGGCCCCGGCCCCGGTCCCGTCACCGTCACCGAGTCGAGCCCGACGGGCCCGGCCTCCGATCTGCCCGATGGCTATGCGCAGAGCAAGTGGGTCGCGGAGGGGCTCGTCGGCCTGGCCCGCGAACGCGGCCTGCCGGTGACCATCCACCGGCCCGGCCGTATCAGCGGCGACACCGCCACCGGCGCCTGCCAGGACCGCGACCTGCTGTGGCAGCTCGTCAAGGGATGCCTCCAGGCGGGAGCGGTGCCGGACCTGCCGCACGGGTCGACCGACTGGGTCCCCGTCGACTACGTCAGCGCAGCGGTCGTGGCGCTCGCCCTGTCCGGCCGCACGGATGCGCAGACGTATCACCTCACCAACCCGGACGCGCCTGGCCTGGACCGTGTCTTCGAAGTGGCTGCCCGTCTCGGGCACGAACTGCGGACCGTTCCGGCCGCGCAGTGGCAGGCCCGTGTGACAGCGCAACCCGACAACGCGGCACAGCTGTTCCTCGGGGACGAGGAGCAGACCGGGCACGAGGCGACGGACCTGCGCCGCTTCGACTCCCGCCGGACGGCCGGGGCCGCAGCGGCGGTGGGCGTCCATCAGCCGGCCCTGACCGATGAGATCCTGATCCGCTATCTGAGGTACTTTCACGCAACAGGGTTCCTGCCCGCACCGGGGCCGACGGCCACGGCGTAGCGACGGTTGTGGCATGACGAACTCATCCCGTCGCGGGTCAGCCGGAGGAACCCCTGTGCGGCCGGGGCCACAGCAGGGCAGTGCCCGGCGGGCTTTTCAGCGACGCTTGACCAGGGCGCGGGCGGCCTCGGCGATGTGGGAGCGGGAGATGCCGGCCGCATCGAGGAGTTCGCCGGTCGTGCCCGATCCCGGCAGGTCTGTGACGGCAAGATGGGCGAAGGCAGGGTGACTGCCGGATGCCGCGAGGGCCGAGAGGACCGCTTCGCCGATGCCTCCTTCGGGATGGTGGTCCTCGGCGACGACCAGAGCACCGGTGTCCGAGGCGGCGCGGACCAGGGCGTCGGCGTCGAGGGGCTTGACCGAGTACAGGTCGATGACGCGGGCCTGGATCCCGTCGGCAGCGAGCGCCTCGGCGGCGGCCAGACACTCGTGCAGGGTGACACCGGCGCCGATCAGGGTGACCTGGTCGTCGTCACCGCCCCCGCGCGGCGTCTTCGACCCTCCAGGCGCGAAGGTCTCGTCCTGCGCGTACAGCACCGGGTAGGCGCCTCGCGTGGTGCGCAGGTACGAGATGCCGTCGATGTCCGCCATGGCGGCCGTCAGAGCGGCGGCCGAGGTCGCGTCGGACGGGTACAGGACGGTGGACCCGAGGATCGCGCGCATCATCGCCAGGTCCTCGACGCCCATCTGGGAGGGGCCGTCGGCGCCGATCTCCACGCCGCTGTGGGTTCCGCACAGGGCCATGGTGATCCCTGAGACGGCGGCCATCCGGATGAAGTCGTGCGCCCGGGTGAGGAAAGCCGCGAACGTGGTGGCGTAGGGGCGGTAGCCGCGGACGGCCATACCGACGGCGGTGGCGATCATCTGCTGTTCGGCGATGTAGACCTGGAAGTACCGCTCCGGATGGGCCTTCTGGAAGTCCTCGGCGTGCGTCGAGTTGCCGACCTCGGCGTCCAGGGCCACCACTTCCGGGCGGGCGCCCAGAGCGGCCAGCGCCTTGCCGAAGGCGACCCGGGTGGCGACCTCGTCCCCGACGTCGAAGCGAGGCAGCTCCACCGGGCCCGCTGCGGGGGCCGCGACTGCGGTGGCCTCGGCCGGCCGGGGGCCGCGCACCCGCAGGTCGCGCACTCCGCCGAGTTCCGCGACGGCGCGCTCGGCCAGATCCTCGGGCAGCGGTTTGCCGTGCCAGTTCTCCTGGTCGGCGACCTCGCTGACGCCCCGGCCCTTGACGGTCCTGGCGACGATGACGGTGGGTGCCTGCCCATCGGCGGCGGTGGTCAGGGCCCGGTCGACCTCTTCGAGGTCATGGCCGTCGACCACGAGGGCCCGGCAGCCGAAGGCCTCGGCACGCCGCGCGTACGCGGCCGTGTCCCACTGGAGCTCGGTGGGTCCGCTCTGACCGAGCCTGTTGACGTCGACGATCGCGGTGAAGTTGGCCAGCTGGTGCCGGCCCGCCTTGTCGAGTGCCTCCCAGACGGAGCCTTCACTCATCTCGCTGTCTCCGCAGAGCACCCACACCCGGTAGGGCTGCTTCTCCAGGTCGCGGCCCGCCAGCGCGATGCCGACGCCGTAGGCGATGCCCTGGCCCAGGGAGCCGGTGGCTACGTCCACCCAGGGCAGAACCGGAGTGGGGTGGCCCTGGAGGCGGTGGCCGAATCGACGGTAGGTGGTCATCAGTTCCTCGTCACTGATGACTCCGGCGGCCTTGAACATGGCGTAGAGGAGAGGCGAGGCGTGCCCCTTGGAGAAGATCAGGTGATCGCCGGCGGGATTGTCCGGCGCGGACCAGTCGTAGTGGAGATGGCGAGCGAGCAGTACGGCCATCAGGTCGGCCGCCGAGAGGCTGGAGGTGGGGTGCCCGGATCCTGCGGACGTGCTGGAGCGCACCGAGTCCACGCGGAGTTGCTGGGCAAGCTCGAAGATCTGGAGCAGGTCGGTGCTGGAATCGAGCGTGGTCGGTCGGGTGGACATGGCCGGGCCTTTCGTATGGGTGGCGATGCGATGGGGAACGAGTTCCCGGATTCGGGCGGTCCATCACACCCCGGGGCCGCTTGACCTCGTTCGGCCGTGGGCCGAAAGGCGAGGCGATGGTGACGATCACACGGTGCGCGACGGCCCGTATCGATGTGACGGCGAGCCCGGGGGCTGCCCACCGCGACGGGAGGGGGAAGAGGAAGAGAGCGGGATCGGCGCCGCCGGAAACCGCAGAGGGGACCGGCCGACCCCGTCAGTCCGCCGGGTGACCGGGTGCGATGCCGTGCCCGTCGGCCAGGGAGAGCAGCCGGAGGCCGTCGCCCGCGCGGCGCTCTGCCGCCTCCGGGGCGAGCAGGAACCCGACATGGTCACCGCCGTCGAGGCTGTTCTCGATACGGCCGACGAACCAGGCCGGGGCCTCGTCGAGCACGGGAGTCCCTCCTGGACCAGGGCGCCATGCGGTGCGGGCGAACTTGTCGGTGCGGTCCCCGGTCTCGCCGCCGAAGAGTCGGGCCAGGTGGACCTGGTCATGGCGGAGCAGATGGACCGCTAGCCGCTCGGCACGAGCGGCGACCCGGTACGTCCTGTTGGCCCGCGAGAGCCACACCATGAACCGTGGCGGCCGGATCGAACACTGCGAACCGAAGCCGACCAGACATCCGGCCCGTTCACCGGCCGCCGCGGCAGTCACGACATACAGCGGATAGTCGAGCACATCGGTGAACGGATCAAGGTCGGTCATGATGCGTGGCTCCTGGCCCGGAGGCGGGGAGCTCCATCTTGGTACGTCACGGGGGAGAAATGCCACCGGTACGGCCTCGCGGCCACCTCGGCGGCATGCTCTGCGCGGGGCTGGGCACCCGGGACGGATGGCAACGGCGCGCGACGGCCCGGCCCGGCCGGCGGGATGCACTCCTTCGGCCGAGCGTGACCTCCGGGGTGCTGGGACGGCTCGGCTTCCCCGGCGTCTGCCTCGCGCCGTGGATCACCAGACTGACCCAGCTGCCGGACACGCTGTGTGAGACCGGTCGCCGCGCGACTGGAGGCGCGGTGCGCACGTGGGTGGCGGGGCTGACGCCGAGGTGACGGAAGGTGACAGGAGGGGCAGCATGAGTAAAGGGATGTGATGCTTCATTCAGGTTTGACACCCATTGATCCGGGCTAGTCGGAGTGGCGCGACTTCGTTTCGCTGTTCCGGTGTGACCGAGTGACCAGCTTTGACTCAAGGCAACATGATGGAGGGCAGCCCGATGACCGACACCTCACGTGAGCCGACCACCACTGATTCCGGTGCCCCGGTGGAGAGCGACGAGCACTCGCTCACCGTTGGACCGGGCGGCCCGATCCTGCTGCAGGACGCGTACCTGATCGAGCAGATGGCGCAGTTCAACCGGGAGAGGATCCCCGAACGGCAGCCTCATGCCAAGGGCAGCGGAGCCTTCGGCCACTTCGAGGTGACCGGGGACGTCAGCGCCTTCACCAAGGCCGCGCTGTTCCAGCCCGGGACCAGGACCGAGATGGTGGCCCGCTTCTCCACCGTCGCCGGTGAGCGCGGCAGCCCGGACACCTGGCGCGACCCGCGTGGATTCGCGCTGAAGTTCTACACCAGTCAGGGCAACTACGACATGGTGGGGAACAACACCCCCGTGTTCTTCATGAAGGACCCGATGAAGTTCCAGCACTTCATCCGGTCCCAGAAGCGCCGCGCGGACAACAACCTGCGCGACCACGACATGCAGTGGGACTTCTGGACCCTGTCTCCCGAGTCGGCCCACCAGGTCACCTGGCTGATGGGCGACCGCGGCATCCCGCGTACCTGGCGCCACATGAACGGCTACACCTCGCACACCTACATGTGGATCAACGCGCAGGGCGAGCGCTTCTGGGTGAAGTACCACTTCAAGACCGACCAGGGCGTCGAGTTCTTCACCCAGGACGAGGCGGACCAGATGGCCTCGGCCGACACCGATTACCACACCCGCGATCTCTTCGAGCACATCCGCGACGGTGAATTCCCGAGCTGGACGCTGCACGTGCAGGTCATGCCGTACGAGGACGCCGCGGGATACCGGTTCAACCCGTTCGACCTGACCAAGGTGTGGCCGCACGGCGACTACCCGCTGATCGAGGTCGGCCGCATGACGCTGGACCGCAACCCCACTGACAACCACGCCGAGATCGAGCAGGCGGCCTTCCAGCCGAACAACCTGGTTCCCGGGATCGGCCCCAGCCCGGACCGGATGCTGCTGGCCCGGCTGTTCTCGTACGCGGACGCGCACCGCCACCGCATCGGGGGCAACTACCAGCAACTTCCCGTCAACGCGCCCGTCGCTCCCGTGAACACGTACTCGAAGGACGGGGCTATGGCGTACCGCAAGACTGCGGACCCCGTCTACGCGCCGAACTCCAAGGGCGGGCCCGCGGCGGACACCGAACGCTACGGCACCCCGCCCAGCTGGTACGCCGACGGGGACATCACCCGGACCGCCTACGTCTCTCATGCCGAGGACGACGACTGGGGCCAGGCGGGCACCATGGTGCGTGAGGTCCTCGACGACGCCGGCCGTGAGCGCCTGGTGGACAACGTCGTCGGCCATCTCCTCAACGGTGTGACAGAGCCTGTACTGCTACGGGCCTTCGAGTACTGGTCCAACATCGACAAGTCGATCGGCGAGCGCATCCAGCAGGGTGTCCGCGCCAAGGCCGGCGAAAAGGACCCCAAGGCGGCGGGTCAGGGCAACCCCGCGCGACGGGACATGCAGGCGAAGGCCTGACGACGGGCGCGGCGGGACGCAGCGCCTGCCGTTGCCGCCGCCCTGGCAGGCCGATGCGCAGTCGGCCGGCCAGGGCGGCGGGACCGCACCCTGCCGCGTCAGGCGTGGGTGCGCGGTCTTCACCACGTGAAGTGGCACCGCAGCAGCGCGGGCGTCGTTCAGTGATGTCCGCGTCGTGCTACGTCCAGGCGGATCGCTGGACGGACGGCTTCGCCCGACATCTCCGGGTACACCCCGCACAACCATCCCTGCCCTTCGTGGGTCACATCAAGTGGGAGTAATCCGCTCTCAGGGACACAAGGGGGATATATGCGAAGCATGCGCAATGTCGCTACTGTCGGGGCGCTGACCACGCTGGCGCTGGGTGCTACGGCCGTGCTGGCCACGACCGCGTCCGCCGCACCCAATGTCACACCGCAGGGCGTCTGCGGCGGCGCCTACAAGACCGTGAACTCGGCGCCCGTCGGCTCACTGGGCACCGTGTACCTGACGTACAACTCCGCGAACGGCAAGAACTGCGTCGCGACCATCCGTGCCAACCCGGGTACGGCCAAGAGCGTGTCCACGTACGTCTATGTCCCCGACACCGACGAGTGGGCCGGTGACGACGGCAACTACACGTCGTACGCGGGGCCGGCCTACGTCTACGGCAAGGGCCACTGCGTGAGTTGGGGCGGCAACATCGACAATGTGTACGTGTCGGTGGAGAACTCCAACTGTGCGGCGCTGAAGGAACACCGGGTCACCGAGGTCCGCTGATCCGGAGCGCTGTTCGGCCGCGAGGCCCTGTGCCGCCGGTACCCGGAGTCCTGCCGTTGACGGTTGCCGGGTATGCATGAGCCGCAGGCGGCACGGGGCCTCGCGGTGCTCGGCCCGGCGGCACCGCAAGCGTGGGCGGTGTGGGTCCGGGGTGCCGCGCTCGATGCCCCAGCCTTCGTCGTCGGGGACGCTCGAAGCGGCACTCGGCACTCGGCGCCCGGCAATCGGTCTGTGCCGCTCACGTTGCGGACGAGCCGACCGGTGGTGGGTGCGGCGCCCGGAAGGTGAAGGCCTCCGGGCCTTCACCGGCCTTCTGGATCAGGGTGATGCGGTCCATTGCCTCGTCGAGGCCCGGGCGGTGGCCTGCGGGGACCCACCACAGTGCGTGGTGGAAGTCTACGAGACGCTCGAACCATTCCCGGCGGCGAGCCAGCACCTTGAGGTGCTCACTGCGGTAGGTGTAGTTCTTCAGCGCTTCGACCGATTCCCAGACCGAGCAGTTGATCAGGAGCAGGGCGTCGTCATCTCTGGGGCGCAGGCTCGTCGAGTCGGCTCCGCCGTCGTCGACCATGCGCCATATGAATCCAGGGGCTTGATCGGCGACAGCGTTGATCTCCGGGAGCTGGGCGACGAAGTCGGCCAGCTGGGGGCTGTCGAGCGGGGCGAGGATGCGCCCGATGTTGACCTGGGCAAGGTGGAAGGCGTTCACGGGGTAAGCATGCCCGGGTGAACCTTCTAAAGTCAACGAACGCTGTTTTTAGACTTCCTTGGTGACCGCAAGAGCCACGCAGCACCCTCGCGGGAGCGGATCCATCTCTGCGCTCCACGCCTGTCCGTCCGGCATTCCGGCAAGCAGACCTTCGATGCCGGCCAGGTTCATCCCGCAGACCAGGGCGGGGAACTGGTCGGCCAACGCATGGAATGGGCAGTTGTTGAGCCGCAGCCGCTCGCCGTCCCAGAACGGCTCGTAACCGCGCGACCGCAACACCTCGACCGGATCGGCCTCCTCGCCCGTGCCGCCCTCGGCCTCCCCGGCCTGTCTTGCCGCCGCCTGCAACTCCCCGTCGAGGCCGGCCCGTTCCACCACCTCGGCGAGCAGCCGGCTCGCTGTGTCGTAGGAGCGGGGTGGCACGGACACCGCGCGCTCGCCCTCTGCTCGCCGGTACAGCTTCGACGGCCGCCCGGCCCCGGGGCCGCTTCGCCCCGAAAGCCGCCGGAAGCACACTTCCAACAGTCCGGCCTCGACCAGCTTGTCGAGGTGGAACGCCGCCAGCGAGCGGGATACCCCGACCGCCGCGGCCGCGGCATCGCGTCCCACCTCGCCCGGTGTTCCGGTGACATGTCGATACAGTCCACGACGCACCGGGTCGCCCAGTACGGCCAACGCCTCCAGGGCGGCATCCTCACTGATCACGGCGCAATTCTATAACCAGCGGCCATTGGTGCAGGATGCAACCGAACGCGGTTCCCGGTGCAACGCGGCCCGCCGGGTGATTGCGACAGGCAACTGCTGCATCGTAGGCTCCCCTCATCCAGTTGCAGATCGCATTCAGTTACGAAGGCGGAGCGCATGGCCAGAGTCCGGGTGCACAACTTCTCCGTCTCCCTAGACGGCTACAGCGCAGGTGAGACGATCACGCTCGACGCGCCCATCGGGGGTGCCGAGAGGCTGTTCGCGCGCTTCGACGGGCGCTTCATCCACGGCGTCGACGCCGTGGATGACCCGATCACCCTTGATCGCGCTCTCACGAGCACCTGGGGACAGGGCATCGGGGCCGAGATCATGGGCCGGGGCAAGTTCGGTCCGCAGACCGGGGAGTGGACCGACGACGACTGGCGAGGCTGGTGGGGCGATGCACCCCCCTTTCGTACGCCCGTGGTGGTGCTCACCCACCACCGACGTGACCCCATCTCGTTCGACAACGGCACGAGCTTCCACTTTCTCGACGCCGCACCCGAGGACGCCCTCGCATACGCCCAGGACCTAGCCGACGGCGGGGACGTTCGGATCGGGGGTGGGCCTTCCACCGTCCGGCAGTTTCTGGCGGCCGACCTCGTCGACTTCATGCACCTGGTCACCGTGCCCATCACCCTCGGCACCGGGGTATCGATGTGGGACGGGCTTGCCGAAGTCCAGGACCGGTTCACTGTCGAGTCGGCGACCTCGGCAAGCGGCCTCACCCACCACTTCTGGAATCGGCTCAGCGAGGGATAGGGCGTGAATCGGGCCAGACCCGCCGATCGGCGAATACGGCCCGTACCCCGAGCGGCTGCGGTGCAGTTCGGGGGGAGCGATCCCGGTCGGCGTGGACTCCACCGCTACCCGTGCCCATCGCGAAGCCGCCCCGGTCACACCTGGAACCGGGTGGGGCCGCGCCCGGGTCCTCAGCCCGCCGGCTGGTACTGGTCGCCCGTGACGGTGACCCTCCGGCCGGTACTCGTCTCGGCCGAAGTGCTGCTGAGGCAACTTCCCGAGGCGGGGTCGGTGACAGTGGGCAGGCTGCCGGTGTGGTCGGTGCCGGCCTCGGTCCCGACGGGCTTGCCGTAAGGGACCGTGACCTGCTGCGCGCAGCCTGCCGGCAGGTACGGCTCGATGAACCCCTGGTCCGCGGGCTTGCGCAGGTGGCCGACATCGGAAGCTTCAGGCTTCCGGCCGCTTCGGGCGGCACGGAGGCCGGCTGAACCAGGGTGTGTGACGACCGCACCGGCCGGGCAGTTGCTGCCGGGGTGCTCGATGACCGGGGCTGTCAGGCGTCTAAGGTCGCGTCCATGACGAGGACCACGCCCCCGCGCCCTCTCGATGTCGAGGCGCTCTTCCCGGAATTGGCCGCCTTCCGAGGCACAACCACACGGCTCCATCCGAGGCCTGGAAGCCCGGACCCGTCGGCCAGTTCTGTGGGCGGCCCCATGCTGTGGCCGACGGACGAGCCGTGGCCGGTGTGCCGTGAGGCCCATGGACGTGGGCACGGGCGGCGGCCTGCCGACATTCGCCGCTATCGGCAGGTTCTGGAAGCCGCATGGGCCCGTGATCCGGATTCCGGTCCTACGGACGAGGAACGTGAGCTCCTGCAGGAGCTGGGCAGGAAACACCGGATTCCCGGGGCGTCCGAGACCGATCCGGTGCCGATGATCGGCCTCGCGCAGCTCTACCGGCGGGATGTCCCCGACCTTTCACGGGGGCCGGGCGACCACGACCTGCTCCAGGTGTTCTGGTGCCCCTTCGATGCGCACGGGCACGGCGGGTACGGCATGGCACTGCACCTTCGCTGGCGGCGCTCGTGGGAAACCGGCGAGGCGTTGACCGCGCCGCCGCAGCCTCCGGTCGTCGGGTCCGACGGATATGTGCCGGAGCCCTGCGTGCTGCACCCGGAGCAAGTGGTCACCTACCCGTTCGCCGGCCTTCTGCCCGAAGAGCTGTGCACTCGCATCGACGCCTGGGAGGAAGCCCTTGAGGAGGAAGCCGAGCAGTCGGCGGACGCGGACACCGCAGAGCCGCTCTGCTACCAGTACGACTTGTCCATACCGCCGGGCTGGCGTGTGGGCGGCTTCGCCTCCTGGCACTCGACCGACCCGTCCCCCATGGACTGCCTGACCTGCACGACGCCGATGCACCTCTTGCTGACGGTCGACAGTTCGGAGTGGGACGGCGGCAGCGGCAGTTGGAAACCGCTGGAGGACCGGAGCCGGTACCGGTCCGCCGATCCCACCCAGGTCACCGTGGGCCGCTGGGGCGAGCTCAACATCTTTGCCTGCCCCACCGATCCGGAGCATCCGCACCGCTGGAGCATTCAGTAGCCTGTCGGGCCGTGGCGCGGCCGCTTCCCCAGCTCGGGCACAGCTGCTGTCCGCGGCACCGCTTCTGCGCCCGGGCCGGGCGGCATCGCTGTTCACGACGGCGTGTTCCCGCCCGCCGGCAGTGGCTCGGACTGCCCGGCGCGCGGTTCGCGCTCCGGCGTTCGGCACTGCGTCGCGCTAGCATGCGGACCATGCCGGAAGCACCGCTTGACCTGGAACCGTTCACCTCACAGACCGATCCGGCTGCGCTTGAGGATCTCCGTGCGCGGCTGCGCGCGACACGCTGGCCGGATGCGCCCGACGAGGCCGGATGGTCGCTCGGGACCGACATCGAGTACCTGCGTGAACTCGTCGCCTACTGGGCGGACGGGTTCGACTGGCCGGCGCAGGAGGCGGCGCTTGCCCGGCTGCCGCGGTTCCGCGTTCGGCTCCAGGGCCTGGGTATCCATTTCGTACATGCCCGGGCTGTCGCCCCGGCCGGCCCTGTTCTGCCGCTCGTCCTCAGCCACGGCTGGCCGGACTCGTTCTGGCGGTATTCCAAAGTGATCCCGCTCCTGACCGACCCGGGCGCCCACGGCGCGGATCCGGCCGACGCGTTCGACGTGGTCGTGCCGGACATGCCCGGCTTCGGGTACTCCGATCGCCCCACAGGTGCGCCGCTCGACTCCATCGCGGTAGCAGGCCTGTGGGCCGAGCTCATGGATGTCCTGGGCTATTCGCGATTCGGTGCGGCCGGCGGGGACGTCGGCAGCCACGTGAGCCGATACCTTGCGCTGGACCACCCGGGGCGGATCGTGGCTGTTCACCGTATGGACGGGGGACTGCCCGTCTTCACCGGCGATCCTGCGGACCTCACTCCCGAGGAGTGCGCCTGGTTCGATGAGACCGCGGCCTGGGGCGCGAGCGAGGGTGCCTACGGCGCCATCCATCGAACGAAGCCCCAGACCGCCGCTGTCGGGCTCACCGACTCGCCGGCCGGTCTCGCCGCGTGGATCGTCGAGAAGCTCCGCGGATGGAGCGACTGTGACGGCGACATCGAGCGGAGTTTCACGAAGGACGAGATCCTGACGAACGTCATGCTCTACTGGCTGACGCGGACGATCGGCTCGTCGATGCGCATGTACCACGCCAACGCCGCGATCCCTCCCGAGCAGCTTCAGCGCCGGGTCGAGGTGCCGTCCGGCTTCTCTCTCTTCCGCGGCGACATCGTCCGCCCGCCACGGGCCTGGCTCGAACGCACGGCGAATCTCGTGAGCATGAACGAACCGGAGCACGGTGGGCACTTCGCACCGTTCGAGGAGCCCGAGCTCTACGCGGAGGAACTGCGCGCCTTCTTCCGTCCGTACCGTGCGGCGACGACGGGCTGAGAACGCGACTGCGCAGAGCGGGACTTGTCTCGTCGGCGGCGATGGTGCTGCGCGGGTAGGACAAGGCCCGCTCATCGACCTGCTCGGTGGCCGGGCGCGGATGCTTCGGCCGGCCAGTCGGCCATCACGTGACGGGCGGCGGGATCGGCGAACGTCCACCGGAGAAGGTTGCGGGGCCCAGGTGTAGTACGTGGCGGAAATGGCCGCAAGTCGGTCCACCTCCTCCTGGCACAGGCCGCGGGTCCTGACCGGTCGGTACGCCGTCCGTTCCGAACACGTCGGCATCCCGGTGGGCGACGAGCCGCCGATGAAGCGGGGCAGCCGCCGACGTCTGTCCAAGTGCTCGGCAGCGGTGGTCCGAGCGTCCCTGCGGGGCGGGGGGTAACCCCATGTCCCGCACTGCAGACAGTGCCTCGGAACGTCAGGGGGACAGCCGGATGGGCCGTTCCCTTCCTTGTTGGTGGGATGGTCGCCACCACCAGGGATCCGGGCCAATAGGTCGCGGGTCGGGCGGCCCTGTGCGCACGGGCCACCGGAACAGAGGGGGACCATCATGCATACGTCCGGAACGCGCCCGCCACGGCTGCTCGTTCTGACCAGCCTGATCGCGGCCCTGCTCGCGACGTCGACCGGGCTGACGGCCGCAGCGAAGCCACAGCCCACCGATCCGCTCCAGCAGCAAGTGGACGCGATCCACGACACCGGGGTCGTCGGAGCGCTCGCAGAGGTGAGTTCACCGGACACACATGATGTCGCTCGAGCCGGGACGGCGAAGTCGGGGACCGGGATGCCCATGCCCTGGAACGGCAGGTTCCGAATCGGCAGCGCCACCAAGACCTTCACAGCCGCGGTCGTGCTGCAACTCGTCGGTGAGGGACGCCTTTCCCTGGAGGACAGCGTCGAGCACTGGTTGCCAGGAGTGGTTCAGGGCAACGGCAACGACGGCAGCCGGATCACGGTGCGGCAGTTGCTGCAGCACACCAGCGGTGTGCCTGAGGTGTTGCCCGCGATACCCGCACTGAACGGTGCGACCGGCTATGAGGCCGAGCGGTTGCGCACCTACACCCCCGAGGAGGTGGTCGGGCTGGCGATGCGTCACTCTCCGGAGTTCGCCCCCGGCACCGACTGGTCGTACTCCAACACCAACTACGTACTCGCAGCGATGATCATCCACAAGGTCACCGGCCGGAGCTGGGAAACAGGCGTGCGGGACCGGATCATCCGCCCACTCGGACTGAGCGACACCAGCACACCCAGAACCTTCCCGCTCATCCCGGGCCCGCATGCCCAGGGCTACGCCACCTTCGGCTCCGCCACCAGCACCGATGTCACAAAGCTCAATCCGAGTATGGCCATCGGCTCCGGTTCGATCATCAGTACCGCGCACGATCTGAACCGGTTCTACGCCGCCCTGCTCGGCGGCCGGCTGCTCGCTCCGGAGCAACTCGACGAGATGACGACCACCGTGCCCGCGCCCGAGCTGGGGGTGAGGTACGGACTGGGCCTGGGGGAGATCCCGCTGTCCTGTGGCGGCAGCTACTTCGGTCACCCGGGCGAACTGCTCGGCTACCGCGCCTGGGGCGGCGTCACCCGGGAGGGGAGCCGGACCGCCGTGGTGTACGCCACGGGCGACGGCGGGAAGCGCACCCAGGAGGCCATGACCGCACTCGTGGACCAGGAACTGTGCCGAGACCGTCCCTGATCCCCGGCCGTGGCGGTGCAGCGATGTGGCGATGGGCCACCTGAGGTCGTGGCGGCGCGAGGCGCCGCGCAGGGGGGCGGAGCGGCCGGTCCCCAGTGCGGCAGGGCTTTGGCCTGCGGTGATCGAGGGAGGGAGCTGCGGTATCGGTCACCTGTCGGCGCTGTCGGTCCGATATCGGCGGGGTCTGGGACCTTCGAGAGACGCTGCCGGCGCCCGTCCGGCGGCCGAGCGACACGTGAGGAACCAGCATGACCACTGAAGTCACGATCATCGGTGCCGGCCTCGGCGGGCTCACACTCGCCCGTGTTCTGCACGTCCACGGCATCCGGGCCGCGGTCTACGAGGCGGAGGCGTCATCCGGGGCCCGCGCGCAGGGCGGGATGCTCGACATCCACGCCCACAACGGCCAGTTGGCGCTTGAGGCGGCAGGTCTGACCGACGAGTTCCGCAGCCTCGTCCTGGAGGGCCGCCAGGCGATGCGGATACTCGACCAGGACGGGGTTGTCCTGTTCGAGCAGTCCGACGACGGGACGGGCGGACGCCCTGAGGTGCAGCGCGGTGAGCTGCGGCAGATCCTGCTCGACTCGCTTCCGGCAGGCACTGTCCGGTGGGGCCGGAAGGCGGGCAGTACCCGGACCCTCGGTGGGGGCCGCCACGAGGTGACGTTCGACGACGGCAGCACCGTTGTCACCAACCTGTTGGTCGGCGCGGACGGCGCGTGGTCGCGGGTCCGGCCGCTGCTCTCCACCGCCACACCCGAGTACTCGGGCCGGTCGTTCGTGGAGACGTATCTGGTCGACGGCGACAACCGGCATCCCGTCGCTGCGAAGGTCGTCGGTGGCGGCTCGATGCTCGCTCTGGCGCCGGGCAAGGGGATTCAGGCTCACCGGGAGAAGGGCGGCACCCTGCACACCTATGTGGCGCTCACCGCGCCGCAGGAGTGGTTCAACACCATTGATTTCGGCCATGCCGCCACCGCCACCGCACGAATTGCGCACGAGTTCGACGGCTGGGCGCCGGAGCTCCTTGTGTTGATCACCGACTCCGACACGGCGCCGGTCCTGCGCCCCCTCAACGCTCTGCCGACCGGGCACCGGTGGGACCGGGTGCCGGGAGTGACCCTGCTCGGAGATGCAGCCCACCTCTCGGTCCCGAACGGCGAAGGCGCCAACCTTGCCATGTACGACGGCTCCGAACTCGGCAAGGCCATCGCTGCGCACCCCGACGACGTCGAGACCGCCCTCACGGAGTACGAGCAGCACATGTTCCCCCGAGGTGCCGAAGCCGCCGCCGAAGGAATCCGGCTCAACGAGTTGCTCTTCAGCGACAGCGCACCCCGCAGCCTGATCACTGCGTTCGTCGACGACGACCGGACGCCGTGACCCGTCGCCCGGTGGCGTCCTCGTCGGACAGAGGAGGGAACCTGGTGGTCGTCCGGGATGCACGCTTGACCTTGTCACAGTGGCAGGGTCTTGACTGTGGCCTTGGAGGTGATCCCGATGACCATGAGAAAGCAGGACGCGGACACGATGCGAGCTCTTCAGGGGCTGGAGAGCAGCAGCTCTTCGGCACGGCTCCGGGCGGCCCTGGCACTCGGCACGACCCCTGGCCCGCAGTTCGTCGACAAGCTCATCGAACGATGTGCGATCGAGCCCGAGTTCTCCGTGCGTGAAATGCTCACGTGGGCCATCACCCGCCACGCTTCGTCGCTGACCGTTCCGCAGCTTCTCGATCAAGTCCGTTCCGGACGTGCGCAGGCGCGAAGTCAGGCGCTGCACACGCTGTCCAAGATCGGAGATCGGCAGGCATGGCCCGTCATCACGCCGGAGCTGCTGACCGACGCCGACGACGAGGTGGCGCGGAGCGCCTGGCGGGCAGCGGTCGTGCTTGTGCCCGAAGACGCGGAGCCCGAGCTGGCCGCAGTGCTGTCGACACAGCTGGGGCGCGGCGAACGCGAGACGCAGCTGAGCCTCAGCCGGGCACTGATCGCCCTCGGTGAGGGGATGCTGCCACTTCTGCACACTGCCATGACGGCTCTCGAACCCCGTGTGCGCCGGCACGCGATTGCCACGGAACGGCTGTTCCGCGACCCGGATGCCGGATTCGAGTTCGCGGTCGAGGAGGCGAAGCGCATCGTGGTCCTCGGCAGGACCGGCCAGGAGGAGTGACAGACAGTGTTGATCGGCGATGTGGCGCGACGGTCCGGGGTCAGCGCCCGGATGCTCAGGCACTACGAGTCGCTGGGCCTGGTGCGGCCCACGGAGCGTACCGAGGGCGGCTACCGAGAGTATTCCGGTGCGGACATCCGGCGGATCTTCCACATCGAGAGCCTGCGGTCGCTGGGGCTGTCGCTACGCGAAGTGGGACGCGCGCTGGAGGACCCCGGCTTCAAGCCCTCGGAGCTCGTCGACGACCTCGTCCGCCAGACACGGGAACGTCTGGCGGACGAGGCGGCGCTGCTCACGCGGCTGCGTCGGATCGGTGCCGCGGAACCCGCCGCCTGGGAGGGTGTCCTCCAGATTGTCGAGCTCCTGCAGGCGCTGGGGTCAAAGAACGCCGGAACGCGGCAGCGGGCGGCCATGTCCTCGGTCGAAGAGGTTCCCGTGCCGGTCGAAGCACTCGTCGAGGCGGTACTGAGCGAGAGCGATCCGAATGTCGCCGGAGCCCTGCGATGGGCTCTGGCGCAATCGGGGGGCAGGGGGCCGGCACTCCTGGCGGAGGGCCTCGGATCACCCGAGACCGAGGTACGGAGACGTGCTGTCCAGTCCATCGCCGAGATCCCGAACGGTGAGGCGACCGCACTGCTGCAGTCTGCCCTCACGCATTCCGACATCGTGGTCCGCAGGTATGCGGCTCTGGGGCTCGGGACACGTGGGGGAGCCGACGCGGTCCCGACGCTCATCGACATGGTCGCCGAGGAGACGAACGACGTCGATGCGGCCGATGTGCTGAGTGCGCTGGCGAACCGTCCGGCACTCGCGGACCGGATCGCCACCGGACTCGTCGAGCGCCTCACCCGGGGCGCGGCCGAACCGTCCGCACGCCGACGGCTGGCACAGGCGCTCGCCGATATCCCGGGAACCACAGCATCACGCGCCCTCGAGGATCTGTCGCGTGACGAAGACCGTGCCGTCGTGCTTACCGCGACGTACATTCTCGGGATCCGTGACGCGGAGTGACGGGTCTCCCCGGGGTGCGGCCTCGGAGCCACGGTCAAGTTGAACCGGACGTCGAGCCGGCCCGGACCTCAACCTGAACTGCATGTCGAGGGTTGGGCCCGGGGCGGGCGACACTCGCAGGAGCGGTGCGGTCCCGGAGGGCCGGGCTCACGGGAGTCGGTCCAGCCGGGTGAGATCCGGCCGTAGCCGCTGCCAGACCGGGTGACGCAGCCGGCCGGACCTGGTCCACTCCGACGCGGTGACCTCCGCCACCAGCCGGGGCTCGACCCAGTGCACGTCAGCCACGTCGACGCGGTCGGCGAACGGCGATGTCGAGCGCGCGAGGACCGCCAGATAGCCGGCGAGCTCGCCGAGTTCACGCTCGGACATTCCCGATCCCACCGATCCCGCGTACCGCAGCCCTGCCGGCCCGTCCACGCCGGCCAGAACCGCCCCAGGCACCCCCGTGGCGGCGCCCCGTCTCTGTGTCCAGCCGCCGATCACCACGTCCAAGGTGTCCACCCGTTTGGTCTTGCGCCAGTGCGCCGACCGGGCCCCCGGCGTGTAGGCGGAGGAGAGCCTCTTGGCGACCACACCCTCCAGCCCCTCACGCACCACCGCGGCCCATACCCGAGCCCCGTTTCCCTGCACGTACGCCGGGGCCGACCAGTGCGAACCGTCCAGCCGCAGCGCGGAGAGGGCCTCGCGACGCTCGGTGTAGGGCGAGCCGAGCAGTGTGCGTCCGTCGAGGAACATCACATCGAAGATCATCAGACGGGCGGGGAAGTCCAGTGACAGGCGAGACGCGCGGCGTGGGTCGGCCACGCCCATCCGGTTCTGGAGCCGGCCGAAGTCGGACCGCCCGGACGCGTCCAGGACCACGACCTCGGCATCCAGGACCGCACCGTGTCCGCGCAGGACCCCGCCCAACGCCTTCAGCTCCGGGTAGGTCGCGGTGACGTCGTTGCCCGCACGCGAGGTCAATCGCACCGTCCCGTCGCCCGACGTGCTCACGATGCAGCGCGCCCCGTCCCACTTGGTCTCGAATGCCCAGTCGGTGTCGGGCACGGGCAGCGGGCCCGGCACGGCCAGCATGGGGGTGATCGACGGAAGCGCCCAAGGGGTGGCGGGTGGATGCTGGGCCATAACCTCGATGATCGAACAGCCGGCGGATGAGCGCAGTCCGAGGCAGGGCTTCCACCGTTCGGCCGCGTCACCGCGTCACCGCGTCACCGCGTCATCGCGTCACCGCGTCGGTGTCTGGTCAGTGGTTCGCGAATCGCGGGCTGTCGGAGACTCTCCGGCGCATCACGTGCGCGATGCGCCCTCGGCGCGGGCGACCTTGCGGGCCCACAGAACCAAGGGAATCTGCAGGGGGAGCCTGCCGAAGGCCGCAGCCCTCGGCAGGGCGGGGCGGCGTCGCCAGTCGATTGCCATCTGGACATTGGCGGGAAAGACACCGACGAAGAAGCAGGCCGTCGCGCGGGCTGCGGTGCGCCGAGTGCGAGGGTGGGCGAGCCCGGCGGCAAGCGCGCATTCGGCCACGCCGCTCGCGTACGTCCACGCACGCGGGGCGCCGGGCAGCACCCTCGGTACGGTCCCGTCGAAGGCCTTGGGAACCGTGAAGTGGAGAACCCCGGCTCCGGCCATCAGCCCGGCGAGGAGGAAGGGGGAGTACGTGGCCCGGGACATGGATCTCCTTCGAGGCGGGTTCGCGGCAGGCTGCCATTGTCGGTGCCGGCGGGAGCCGTGCGCGGGGTTATGCGGAACCCGCTGTCTCGTCCCTGACGGGGATGCCCAGTTGACCGGCCACGGTGGACAGGGCCGTTCCCAGTGGGAGCGCGATGCGGGTGACGGCGTGCCGGTCGCCCCGGGTCGCGTCCCGGTTGACGATCAGTACCGGCTTTCCGCCGTCGGCCGCCTGACGGACGAACCGGAGTCCGGACATCACCGTCAGCGAAGAGCCCAGCACCAGGAGCGAGGTCGCCTCACGGACCAGTTCACGGCACTGCTCGACCCGCTGCGGGGGAACGGATTCGCCGAAGAACACCACGTCCGGCTTGAGGACGCCGCCGCAGACCGTGCAGGGCACCACGTGGAAGTCCCCGACCTGCTCGTCTGTGAGATCGGCGTCGCCGTCAGGATTGATCGCGGCGGCCACCGGCCGGAATCTCGGATTGGCCTCCTCCAGCCGCCGGGCGAGCTCGCGGCGCAAGGTGAGGTCGCCGCAGGAAAGACAGATGACCCGGTCCAGACCTCCGTGAAGTTCCACGACGCCGTCGCTGCCGGCAGCCTGGTGCAGGCCGTCGACGTTCTGGGTGATCACACCTGAGAGCAGGCCATGCCGTTCGAACGAGGCCACGGCCCGGTGCCCGGCGTTGGGGCGGGCGCGGCCGAAGGTGCGCCAGCCGAGGTGGCTGCGTGCCCAGTACCGGCGCCGGGCCCGGGCGCTCGCGGTGAAGTCCTGATACGTCATCGGGGTGTGCCGGCTCAGGCTCCCGCCCTCGCCCCGGTAGTCGGGGATGCCGGACTCGGTGGAGATACCCGCCCCGCTGAGCACCAGCACACCGCCGGCCCTCAGAGCACCGGCGATCGGCTCCGGATCCGTGGTGGCCGACGGCAGGTCCTCGGTGGGGGCCCAGCTCAGAGTAGGACGCATACGCATGGGTCCAGAGTACGGAACTGGGTGCTCCGACCCGCCTGCGGAGTTGACAGTGCCGCTCTGCGGGCAGGGGTGCGCCGGGCAACGGTCGCCTCGGCCGGTTGCCGTCATGCAGGGGTCACCGGTCCCTTCACCTGGTCTGGCGCGCCCGTCCCAGCCGGCACTCCCCGACGACAGCGCTCCCGG
>NZ_JBHVWF010000044.1:48542-53699 GCF_042882365.1 Streptomyces sp. NPDC058221
GCGTCCCCCCCCCCCCCACGCGCGCCGGCACCCCAAGCGCCGGGAGCGCTGCCGTGCGTGCCGTCCGTGCCTACAGCTCGTCGCCGAAGGCCTCCGCCAGCTCACGCCATTGGGCCCGCGGCAGACCGGCGCCACCCTCGTCCGCAGTGAGTACCTGGAGGGCGACGTGGTCGGCGCCTGCGTCGAGGTACTGCTGCGTCCGGGCCTTGACGTGCTCGGCGTCACCCAGGGCGAAGAGCGAGTCGAGGAGGCGGACGCTGCCCCCGCCCTCGAAGTCCTCCTCCGCGAACCCCAGGCGCAGCAGGTTGTCGGTGTAGTTGGGCAGCTGGAGGTACATCGCGAGCATGTTCCGCGCAGTGGTGCGGGCGCGCTCGATGTCGGTGTCGAGGACGACGGACAGCTCTGGCGCGAGCAGCGCGTCGGAGCCGAGCGCCTCGCGTGCCTCCGCCGTGTGTTCGGTGGTGACGAGATAGGGATGCGCGCCCAGCGCCCTGTCGGTCGCGAGCTTCAGCATCTTCGGACCGAGCGCTGCCAGGACCCGGCGTCCGGATTCCACGGGCGGGACGGCGGCGTCGAGCCCGTCGAGGTAGGCAACCATCGCGCTGTACGGCTTCGCGTACTGCGGCACCATCGGCCCGTGGCTGACTCCCAGGCCGAGGACGAATCGGCCGGGCGCGCTCGTGTCGATCGCCGCGATCCGCGCCGCCACGTCCTGGGCCGGGTGATCCCAGATACTCAGGATGCCAGTGGCCACGGTGACCGTGCGGGTCGCGGCGACGACAGCGGCGGCGTCGTCGGCCGAGGGGCTGCCGCCGATCCAGAGCGTTCCGTAGCCCAGATCCTCGAGCTCGGCGACCGCTTCCGTGATCGCGCCCCGTCCCGCGTCATCCACCCGCGAGCCGTGCAGGGCGGTGCTCCAGATGCCGACCCGTCCGAATGTCTCGTGCGTCTCAGAAGTCATGCTGTGATCAACACCGCACTGTTTCCGCTATTCCCGGTTCCCCGATTCCCGAGACCGTATGAGGACTGCCCCCTCCAGGACCAGGTGCTCAGCGAACCCAGCGAGTGTCGCATCACGCACTGTTACTGGGTGCTGTATCGACGGGACGGCGTACCGTCTTCGAGCCATGGCCGCAACGGACCGGTGCCTGTCGATGGACATCGACCCCGGGTGGCCGAACACGGTGGCCGAACACATGGAGGTGAAGGCCTGCCGGGAATTCAGGCGTGGAGCAGTTCCAGCGCCCGCTTCAGGTTGTGCTCGGCGATTTCCGCCATGAAGGCCCGGTCGGGGAAGTCACCGTCGAGCAGACGTAGTGGGCCTGCTGTCAGCGAGAGTCGCTGGGCCAGCATGTAGAGCGCGAGCCGGTCCTCGTCCAACCCGTTTACCTCCAACGGCCGGTAGGCGTCGTGCAGACGGATGCGTAGAAACACGTGCTCCCACTCGACGTCGAAGTACATCAGTCCCTCGATATCGATCGCCACGGGGCTCCCGTCCGAGTCCACCAGCACATGATCGGGGCCCAGCTCGCCGTGTACGACCGCGTACTCCTCGCGAGGCCGCACCGCCGCCGCCAGGCTGAGCAGCCGTTCCTCCAGGAGGCCCCGGGTGTCCGTGATCCGCGGATCGCGCGAGGCCGCCTCGGAGAGGTCCCGCAGCGCACGGTCGAGCACCACCCCCTCACACGAAGTACCGCGCGACGCTGCTCCGCCATCGACCACGGCCACCTTGCCGTACGCCGGCGCCCGGTGCCTGCGCATCGCCTCCAGCGACTCCGCGAGCCGGTCCATGACCGGAGCAGCGACATGCTGGTCGCGAGCGAGCAACTCCTCCAGGCTCTCCCCTTGAAGGTCCTCGACGATCGCAAGGTCTGCCGGGCAGTGGGCACGGTCACCGTCGACAAGACGGATCGCCGGGACGCGGACGCCGAGCCCGTCCAGCCGCGCGTGCGCAGCCTGGAACAGATCGAGCCCCAGGCCGGGCGAGAACGGGTCGGTGAGGTCGTCGTCGCCGTCGGCCACCGGCCAGTAGGTTCTCTGCCTCGTCCCACAGGTAGGCGATTGCCGTCGAAGCGTCGTCCATCGACAGGCGGTAGACGCCCTTCTTGCTGCCCCCTGCGAGCCGCTCGACTTCCTCCAGCCTCCGCCCGGCACCCAGCGCGGCCCGCGCCGCTCCCGCCAACTGCTCGCGCGTCACTGCCGTGCGTGCCACTCCCGAACCGCCTCCCTGCTACGACAACCCGCGCACCCTACGTGACCAAGCGGACCAAGTGTCTGATCCGCAGCCGAAGAGCGGGGCCGGCCGGCGCGGTGTCGAGTTCGTGTGCCAGTAAGTCGCAACCAGTAGAACCCGGTTCTTCAGGGCAGCTTCCACGGACGTCCGCGTCGTGCCTCGTCCACGCTCTCGCGGCGCATCCGGGTCACCAACTCGCTGGTGCAGCACGGGTTCAGCCCGGGAGAAGGGACTGTTCGGGTCGCGTGGCGGGAGCCGAGACAGATCCGCTGCTGCTCGACGGTGCCGGCCGCGGGCCGAGGCCCTGCAGCTCGCCGCCCGCCCGGCCGGCACGGCCGGACAGTGCGGGAGCAGTGGCATGGTCCGACCGTCCGCGAAGGCGATGGGCACTCTCCTGCTCACGGCTTCGGGCCGCTGCCGTGCGAGGCGCTCGCCGTGGTGAGCGCATCACGGCTGAACCAAGCCAGCGCGGCCGTTGCCGTCAGGGCGGACAACGGGACGGTGAAGCCGGCTCGTGTGCCGCCCGCGCCGTCGACGAGACGGCCGACAGCGGCGGCGGAGAGGGCAATACCCGCCGCGCTCGCAGAGTTCGCCCAGGTGAAGGCCTGGGTCAGGACCGACCGGTCCATGACCGACTCGACAAGTGTCGAGGAGACGATGAAGCACGGGGCGACGCCCGCACCGGGGAGCAACAGGGCAAGGCCGAGTTGCCAGGGGGTGTTGGCCAGGAGCGGCAACAGCGAGGCGCAGGCCAGAAAGGTCAGGATCAGAGGCAGTTGGGCGGCGGGCCGGGCGTAATGCCGGTAGCGGCCGTAGGCCAGGCCGGCCAGTAGGCTGGCGACGCTCATCAGTCCGTAGAGGAACCCGGCCGCGGCAGCGGCGTGGTGGACATCCGCGAACGCGCTCACCGAGACCTGCATGGAGCCGAAGAAGACGCCGAGGGCCAGATTGACCGCAAGCAGCGTGGCGAAGTTCCGCGACAGCAGAGTCCCTGGGCCGCTGGTGGCCCTGCCCTCGGCAGGGGGTGTCCCGGCGGCCGCCGGGGCCGTACGGCGCAGTGCCGCGAAGGCCAGTCCGGCGCCGACGACGAGCATCCCCGACAGGCCCGTACCCGCGGCCGGGTGCAACTGGGTTGCCGCCAGCGCCGCAAGGCCGGGACCGACAAGGAAGGCGACGTCGTTGCTCATCGTTTCGAGCGCGAAGGCCGGGGCGAGTTCGGCCCTTCCGTGCAACAAGGCCGACCAGCGGGCCGCGGAGAGCGCACCGATCTGCGGGATGGTTGCCCCGGCGGCGACGCCGCCCGCCATCAGCGTCAACGTGGGCGCCCCCGCCAGCGCCAGCGCGATCAGGGCCGTGATCGCTCCGGCATGGGCGCACAGCAAGGGGAGGAGGATGCGCGGTTGCCCGAAACGGTCCATGAGGCGGGCCGTCTGCGGGCCTACCAGTGCCTCCGCCACCGCGAACGAGGCGGTGACCAGGCCGGCGACCCCGAAGGACCCGGTCTCGGCGTGGACCAGCCAGACGATACCGAGACCGGCCATCGCCACCCCGAGGCGGGCCGGGGCCGCGGCCAGGAAGAAGGCCGCCGCGCCGGGGATCTGCAGGGCCGAACGGTAGGAGACCGTCCCCGTGCGAGCCGGTCCGACAACGCGGAAGCGCCGTGCGGGACGAGGGGAAACCGGTGCGTTACGACGAAACACATGCCGCCGTGTCACGGCGAACCTTCCGCTGCACGGTGGGACGGTCCGAGGAGTCGGCACCCGCCACGGGCACGGCCCTCCACCGCCAGGAGTCGTCCACAGTGACGCGGAGGGGCGGAATCGAAGCCCCCGGCGTCGGCTCCAGCGCCGGCAGAAACATTGAGTGTCGAGATCGCAATTCGAGCATCGAGGTCTCGAGTATCGAGATCGAAGAGCGGATCGTGCGGAAATCGACACTAGCGGCAACGCCGGGCGGAGAGAAGCCCACGCAGGGAGACAGAAAGCTCCATGCGGCGCGGAGGTCCCCGGTCGGCTCGGCGGTCCGGCCCAACAGCCGGTCAGCCGGGCCGGCATCCTCGGGTGTGACGGGGTGCGGCGCGGGCCCCGCACCCCGCGCGCCCTACCGGTCGGGCAACATCGTGCGTGCCGAGCCGGCGGCGGAGTGCACGGCCCGGCCGGTGCCACTCATGACGCCCGTTGCGCTCGCGCCCACTGTGCCGATCGCCGAGTGCACATGTCCGCCCACCCTCGCCGTGGCGCTGTGGGCCTGCTTCCGTCCCCTCTTCGCCGCAGTGCGGACCTGATAGGCAGTCGACGGCTTGCCGTGGGTATCGGCGGCGGCGAGCAGCAGGGCACCGAACAGGCCGATGCGCCGGGCGAAGTGGAAGCGCTGGTCCTTGCGGCGTTCCGCGTCCTCTTCCTTCCACCACGCATGCTCGGCGAGGGTCGTGGGCACGAGGCTCGCGGCGAGGACCAGAGACGCGCTACGGGGGCACCGGCCAAGTGCGAGCAGTCCGCCCGCACCGATCTGGACGGCGGCGTTCAGCCGGGCCAGTTGCAGGGGATCGCCGACGGGGGAGCCGAGCCGCTGCGCCGGCGACGCGGTGCCGGCCGCGAGAGGGCGTGGGATGCGCAGCGCGCGCGCTCCCTCGGTGACGAACGGAGTTGCCAGCAGGGGCCGGGCGATTCTTCTCAGGACAGCCATGGGCCCACGTGTGCCCTGAGAGTCAGGTGTCATACGCGGCGGAGCCGGAAGTTATGGCACAGGGCCTGACTCTGTCCGTTGCCCAGGCAGATGCCACCGCCTGTGAGCACAGATGAGCACAGAGGGGTCTCGGACTGTTTCCCCTGGTGGTCTCCGGCGGCGGCGGGGCCCCGGGCGGGGCCCCGCGGGGGCCCCCGGGGGGGGGGGGGGATGGCGCGAACAAGGGGGAGCGGCCCCCC
>NZ_JBHVWF010000045.1:0-10250 GCF_042882365.1 Streptomyces sp. NPDC058221
GTCGAGTCGGCCCTGTGGGAGGCGTCGCTCTTCGAGGAGCACGGCTTCCGCGACATCAAGATCTCGGTCAAGCACAACGACCCGGTCGTGATGGTCAACGCCTACCGCCAGCTCGCCGCACAGAGCGACTACCCGCTCCACCTCGGTGTCACCGAGGCCGGACCGGCGTTCCAGGGCACCATCAAGTCCGCCGTGGCCTTCGGTGCTCTGCTCAGTGAGGGCATCGGTGACACGATCCGCGTCTCGCTGTCGGCGCCGCCGGCGGAGGAGGTCAAGGTCGGGCTGCAGATCCTGGAGTCGCTGAACCTGAAGCAGCGCCGGCTGGAGATCGTGTCCTGCCCGTCGTGCGGTCGTGCGCAGGTGGATGTGTACAAGCTCGCGGACCAGGTCAGCGCCGGTCTGGACGGTATGGAGGTGCCCCTGCGGGTCGCCGTGATGGGCTGTGTCGTCAACGGCCCGGGCGAGGCGCGCGAGGCCGACCTGGGTGTGGCCTCCGGCAACGGCAAGGGCCAGATCTTCGTCAAGGGCGAGATCATCAAGACGGTGCCCGAGTCGAAGATCGTCGAGACCCTCATCGAGGAAGCCCTGAAGATCGCCGAACAGATGGAGAAGGACGGCATCGCCTCCGGCGAGCCCGAGGTCTCCATCAGCTGAACCCATGAACCCCAGGACAGCGCCCCGCCGGAGAACGTCCGCGGGGCGTTGCCCATGGACAGGGCCGCGGGACGTCGTCCGTGAGCAGGCTCACCGCCTTCCGCAGAAGCTGTTCACGGCCACGAGCGGCGGCCCCCAGCCTCTTTGGGTACAGTGCGGAAATCAGCAGACTGCATGGTGAGGCCCCCTCGTGTTGACGCAGACCACCACCCGGGTCCTCGAACCCAGCGACCTCGGCGCCGCCCTCGCGGTGCTGGAGAGCGAACCCGTAGCGAACGCCTTCGTGACCTCCCGGGTCCAGATCGCAGGCCTCGATCCCTGGCGCCTCGGCGGCGAGATGTGGGGCTGGTACGCCGACGGACAGTTGCGCTCCCTGTGCTATTCCGGGGCCAACCTCGTCCCCATCTGCGCCACCCCCGAAGCCGTCAGGGCCTTCGCCGACCGTGCCCGCAGGGCCGGCCGCCGCTGCTCCTCGATCGTCGGCCCCGCCGAGCCCACCGCCCAGCTGTGGCGGCTCCTCGAACCGGGCTGGGGCCCCGCCCGCGAGGTCCGGGCCAACCAGCCGCTCATGGTCACCGAGAGCCCCGCGGCCGAGGTGACACCCGATCCACTGGTCCGCCGCGTCCGCAAGGACGAGATGGACGTTCTGATGCCGGCCTGCATCGCCATGTTCACCGAGGAGGTCGGCATCTCCCCGCTCGCGGGCGACGGCGGACTCCTCTACCAGGCCCGCGTCGCCGAGCTCATCGCGGCCGGCCGCTCCTTCGCCCGGATCGACGACGGCAAGGTCGTCTTCAAGGCCGAGATCGGCGCCACCACCCCGCAGGCCTGCCAGATCCAGGGGGTCTGGGTCGCCCCGGAATTCCGTGGCCGCGGCTACTCCGAGACCGGCATGGCGGCCGTCCTGCGCCACGCACTGGCCGACATCGCGCCGATCGTCAGCCTCTACGTCAACGACTACAACACCCCCGCGCGCAGGTCGTACACACGGATCGGCTTCCGTGAGGTCGGCGCGTTCATGAGCGTGCTGTTCTGAACCGTCCTGGCGGGCCGCCCCCGGCCGGAACCGACCCGTACCCCGCACCCCGCCACGGACAGTAGGGTCTGTCCATGGCAGCAGCTTCCGGGGGCGGCCCCCACACTCCCAGCGTCCGGATCGGACCGATCGATCTCGCGGCACGCGTGGACGAGGCGCTCGCCGTGCAGGCCGTCGCCTTCGGTCTCGGCCCCGACGAGATCGAGGTGCGCCGCCACATCGTCCTCAGGCACCTCGACCACCCCTGCGCCCGCTCGCTGGGCGCCCTGACCCCGGACGACCGGCTCGTCGGCTTCGTCTACGGCATGCCGAACGAACGCGGTCACTGGTGGTCCACCGTCGTCGAGCCCTATCTGCGCGCCACCGGCTCCACGCACTGGCTCGACGACTCCTTCGTGATCACCGAGCTGCACGTCCATCCCGAGTTCCAGAACCGCGGGATCGGCCGCACCCTGATCACCACCGTCACCGACGCCGTCGACCAGCCCCGTTCCATCCTCTCCGCGATCGACACGGAGAGCCCGGCACGTGGTCTCTACCGCTCCCTCGGCTACGAGGACCTGGCCCGGCAGGTGCTCTTCCCCAGCGCTCCCAAGCCGTACGCGGTCATGGGAGCGCAGCTCCCGCTGCGCCGCCGCTGACGAATCGATTTCCGCCCGCGCGGGCCGCCCGGCTAACCTCGGGGCCATCACCCTTCCGAGCAGGAGTTCACCATGGCCCAGGTCCAGCGCATGTCCCGATTGATGATCAAGACACTGCGCGACGACCCGGCGGACGCCGAGACGCTCAACCACAAGCTGCTCGTCCGGGCCGGTTACGTACGTCGCACCGCCGCCGGCATCTGGTCCTGGCTGCCGCTCGGCAAGAAGGTCCTGGACAACATCACCCGCGTCGTCCGCGAGGAGATGGACGCCATCGGCGGCCAGGAGGTCCTGCTCCCCGCGCTGCTGCCCAAGGAGGCGTACGACGCGAGCGGCCGGTACGACGAGTACGGCGACCTGCTGTTCAAGCTCAAGGACCGCAAGGGCGCCGACTACCTCCTCGGCCCCACCCACGAGGAGATCTTCACCCAGGTCGTCAAGGACATGTGCTCGTCCTACAAGGACCTGCCCGTGATCCTCTACCAGATCCAGACCAAGTACCGCGACGAGGCCCGCCCCCGCGCCGGCGTGCTGCGCGGCCGCGAGTTCCAGATGAAGGACTCGTATTCCTTCGACACCACCGACGAGGGTCTGGTCGAGTCGTACCGGCTGCACCGTGCCGCGTACATCCGGATCTTCGAGCGGCTCGGCCTCGACCACCGCATCGTCTCCGCCGTCTCCGGTGCCATGGGCGGCTCGGCGTCCGAGGAGTTCCTCGCGCCCGCGCCCGCCGGTGAGGACACCTTCGTCGACTGTCCGAACTGCGACTACGCCGCCAACACCGAGGCCGTGACCTTCAAGGCCACTCCGGCCGACGCCTCGGCCACCGGCGCGGTCGAGGAGCTGGACACCCCCGACACCCCGACCATCGAGACCCTCGCCGCCCACCTCGGTGTGCAGGCTTCCGCCACCCTGAAGAACCTCCTGGTCAAGGTCGACGGTGAGATCGTCGCCGTGGGCGTGCCGGGTGACCGCGAGGTCGACCTCGGCAAGCTCGGCGAGCACCTCGCCCCCGCCGTCGTCGAGCTCGTCACCGCCGAGGACTTCGTGGGCCGCCCCGACCTGGTACGCGGCTACGTCGGCCCGCAGGGGCTGGAGAAGGTCCGCTACATCGCCGACCCCCGTATCGCCGCCGGCACCGCCTGGATCACGGGTGCCAACAAGGAGGGCAAGCACGCGAGGAACGTCGTCGCGGGCCGCGACTTCGAGGTCGACGACTACCTCGACGTCGTCGTCGTCGAGGCGGGCGACCCCTGCCCCAAGTGCGGCACCGGCCTCCAGCTGGACCGCGCCATCGAGATCGGCCACATCTTCCAGCTCGGCCGCAAGTTCGCCGATGCCTTCCAGCTCGACGTCCTCGGCCAGCAGGGCAAGCCCGTCCGCGTCACGATGGGCTCGTACGGCATCGGCGTCTCCCGCGCGGTGGCCGCCCTCGCCGAACAGACCGCCGACGACAAGGGCCTGTGCTGGCCCCGCGAGATCGCCCCGGCCGATGTGCACGTCGTCGCCGCGGGCAAGGCGCTCCAGACCGAGCTGGCCCTCGACGTATCCGAGAAGCTGAACGCGGCCGGTCTGCGCGTCCTGGTCGACGACCGCCCGGGCATCTCGCCCGGCGTGAAGTTCACCGACTCCGAGCTCATCGGCGTCCCGAAGATCCTGGTCGCCGGCCGCCGCTCGGCCGAGGGCGTCCTGGAGCTCAAGGACCGCCGTACGGGCGAGCGCGAGGAGCTCACCGTGGACGAGGCGATCGCCCGCCTCACCGAGCAGGGCTGACCGCCCCGGAGCTCCGTGCAAGGCACCACTTCGTCCCGTCGGTTCGTCCGGCGGGACGAAGCGCTGCCGGCCCGGGCCCGGGCGGTTCAGCGGAAGGCGTCGGCGTTCTCGGCGGCCCACTGGCGGAACGGGCGGGCCGGCACTCCGGTGACCTGCGAAACCGTGTCGCGCACCCTCAGCAGCTCGTCGTTCACATCGCCGCCGGTGACATCGAGCACCGCGTCCGCGGCCTCGGCCCCGAAGACCGCGGCCATCTGCGCGTGCGCCTCCTGGCGGCTGACAGCGGCGAAGGGAACCTCCCTGCCCAGTGCTGCCGCGAGGGCCTCGGCCTGCTGCCGGGCGCTCACCGGCTCCGGACCGGTCAGGGCGTACGTGGCTTCCTGGTGGCCGGACTCGGTCAGCGCCACCCGTGCCACCGACGCGATGTCCGCGGGGTGGACGGTCGGCAGCGCGACGTCCGCGTACGGCGCACGAACGGTCTCCCGGGCCCGGACGGAGGCCGCCCACATCAGCGCGTTCGAGGCGAACTGCGTCGGCCGCAGGATCGTCCAGGCCATGCCGCTCGCCTTGAGCAGCTGCTCCACCGCCAGGTTCTCACCGGCAGGGCCGAGGCGGGGGTGGGTCTGGACGGTGATGGACGACACCAGCACGACGTGCCGTACACCCGCCTCCCGGGCGGCTTCGAGGACGGCGGCGTCCGGGCCCAGACGCGACACGAGGAACAGTGAGCGCACCCCGTCCATCGCGGGCTTCAGCGACGCGGCGTCCGCGAAGTCGCCCTCCACGGCCTCGACACCCTCGGGGAAGACGGCCCGCGCGGCATCGCGGGTGAGCCCCCGCAGCGGCCCGGCACCGTGTGCGTGCAGTTCCTTCAGCAGGGCACTGCCGATGTTTCCGGTGGCTCCGGTCACGAGGATCATGAGCGTGTTTCCCGTCGTCAGATGATGAACCTGACGACACGCTAGAACCTCAACCTTGCTTCAGGTCAAGGAGCGCCCCGGCGCTACAGCCAGCCCGCGAACTCCAGCGTCACTTCGCCCTCCTGACGGCGGCCGGCGGTCAGCGCGCGGGTGCCCGACTCCACCGCGCGGAACAGCGTCCAGCCGTGCAGCCGCTCGCGGTCCACGTCCAGCGCCTCCGCGAGCCTCTTGATCCTGCGCCGGGCCGTCATCGCGCCACCGGAGGAGGCGATCAGATCCTCGACCCGGTCCCGCACCAGCCGCGCCAGATCGTAGGCCCGCTCGCCGACCACCGGCTCGGGCCCGACCGTCAGCCAGGGTGCGCGCTCGCCGGAGAGCACCTTGCTCTGCCGGAAGTTGCCGTGCAGCAGCAGGGCCTCGGGGGAGTCGGCGACCAATGCGTCGCGTGCCGCCAGGGCGGCTGTGACCAGAGGTTCGAGATCCGGATCGGCCTCGGCGGCAGCCCGCATGGGACCGGCCCGCAGCGCGGTCCGTTCGGCGACCGTCTCGAAGGCGTGCCCGGCGGGCGGCTCGACCCACAGCCGCCGGACCGTCCCCGCCGCCTCCAGCAGGGCCTTCGCCTCCGGCAGCGAACGCAGCGACATCTCGGGATGCAGCCGCTCCAGCAGCAGAGCGCCGCCGGCGGCGTGCTCCCGGAGCACGCCGTCGCCCGGCTCGACCAGCCGCACCGCGCCCCAGCCGTCCCAGTGCGCCAGCGCCGCCCTTTCGAGTCCGGGCGCGGCCCCGGACGGAGAGATCTTCAGTGCCGCCTGGGTGCCGTCACCACCTCGCACGAGGAGGACCAGGCTGCTGCGCCCGCCCGGGGCGGCGACCCGGTCCACGGACAGTTCCTGCCCGGCCCCGGCCAGCGCTTCCTCGGTCAGTGCGGGAAGCCCCGCGAGCCATTCCCCGGCGGTCGTATCCCCGTACGACTCGCCGAGCGCTCGCACCAGACGCTGCGGCGGTTCAAAACCCATACGTGCTGTGTTCCCTTTCAGAGCCTGCTTCAGTGCGCCGCGCCGGACCGGGGCTTCGTGCCGGACCCGGTCCTCGCTCCGGCACCCGCCGCCTTGTCCGTCTCACCGGCGCCGTCCCTGAGGGACCCGTCGGCGGCCCGTTCGGCGAGCCCGGGAAAGGGTACGCCGCTGCCCCGCCAGCGAACCGCACGCACCGCGGCCTCCCGCAGCGCGTCCGCGGCCTCCCGGCGCAACGGCCCGTCGGCCGCCCGTACGAGGTCGGAGTACACGTCGGCGACGCGGTCCTCCAGCACTGCGGCGAGCCGCACCGCCGCGGCCGGTCCCGGCACCGCGAACGGGAGAGCGTACGCGGGGTCCGCCGCCACCGGTTCACCGCCCAGGTCGCGCACGGTGCGCACCAGCGCGTCGCGGCGGGCCCGGTGGGCGTGGTGCGCGGCGGTGGCTTCCTCCCGGCGGCCCTTGGCGACCCGGCCGCCCGCCACCCCGTACCCGTACACCGCGGCGTGTTCGGCGGCCAGGGCCGCCTGCGCCGCGTCCAGCGTGCCGTCGCTCATGCGGACGTCTCCTTGGCCAGTTCGGTCAGCAGGTAGGAGTGTGCCGAGGCGGCCGCGGCGATCGAGGCGAGCAGCCGGGCCAGCTCACCGGGCGCCTTGAGCAGCGCGGCGGTGTGGGCGTCCGCGGTACGGCGCTCCGAGGCGGCCAGCGCCCTGAGGGCGGCGGCGGCGCTCTCGCCGGCGGGCCGGACCGGGCCGGGGTGCTTCCCGTTCCCGGGGCCGAGGGACTTCGTATGGGCGAGGACCGCGTCGCGCAGGGGGGTGAGCCCGGCCGCGGTCGACGGGTGGGCCGCGAGGGCGTGTTCGTACTGGACGAGCAGCGCCCCGCTGGTACGCAGGGCGCCCGTCCGCAGCGCCGTCGCCGCCGATGACCCGGCGGACGCGGTCAGCGCGTCGGTCTGTCCGGAACCCTTACGGGTGCCGCCCCCGTCGTCGGCGTCGCTTCCGCAGCCGGTCAGGACCGCCCCCAGGGCGATGGCTCCCGTCGCGGTGAGCGCGCCCCTGCGCGTCGTCCCCGTGCGCCGCACGTGTTCTCCTTCGGGCCTGGACCTGTCTTGACCGGATGTGTCCGGAAGTGATCACCGGACGCGAGCGTACCCGCGCTCACGGGGCCGGCGGACGGCAACACCCCTCGGGACCGGATACCCTTTGACCTGACACGCGACGATCCCCACAACAGCACACGCGGCCGAGGAGTCACCCGGATGAGCACCACCCAGAGCGAGAGGCTGCGCGGGCTGGTAGAACCGCTCGTCAGCGCCGAGCAGCTGGATCTGGAAGAGATCGAAGTGTCCCGGGCCGGCCGCCGCCGGGTGCTGCGGATCATCGTGGACTCCGAAGAGGGCGTGGAGCTCGACACCTGCGCGGATCTGAGCCGCGCGATCTCCGAGAAGCTCGACGAGACCGACGCCATGGGCGAGGACGAGTACGTCCTGGAGGTCAGCTCTCCCGGTGCCGACCGCCCGCTGACGGAGCACCGCCACTACGTACGCGCCACCGGCCGTCTGGCCAGGCTCCAGCTGCACGAGGGCGGCGAGTTGGTGGCCCGCATCCTCGCGGTCGACGACGAGGGTCTCGACCTGGAGGTGCCGGGCGTCAAGGGCCGCAAGCCCACGTCCCGCCGGATCACCTTCGCCGAGATCGCGAAGGCGCGCGTGGAGCTGGAATTCAACCGCAAGGACAAGAAGGAAGAGGAGGCGTAGCCGTGGACATCGATGTAAAGCTTCTGAAGGGCTTGGCGCAGGACAAGGAGATCCCGTTCGACGTGCTCGTCGAGGCGATCGAGTCGGCCCTCCTCATTGCCTACCACCGCACGGACGGCAGCCATCGCCGGGCGCGCGTGAAGCTGGACGAGCGCGGCCACGTGACGGTGTGGGCGAAGGAGGACCCGGCCGATCTGGAGGAGGGCCAGGAGCCCAAGGAGTTCGACGACACCCCGTCGGGCTTCGGCCGGATCGCCGCGACCACCGCCAAGCAGGTCATCCTGCAGCGGCTGCGCGACGCCGAGGACGACCGGACGTTCGGCGAGTACGCGGGCCACGAGGGCGATGTCGTCACCGGCGTCGTCCAGCAGGGCAAGGACCCGAAGAACGTGCTGGTCGACATCGGCAAGCTGGAGGCCATCCTGCCGGTGCAGGAGCAGGTGCCGGGCGAGGAGTACACCCACGGCCTGCGGCTGCGCACCTACGTCGTGCGGGTGGCCAAGGGCGTGCGCGGCCCGTCGGTGACGCTGTCGCGGACCCACCCCAACCTGGTGAAGAAGCTCTTCGCGCTGGAGGTGCCGGAGATCGCCGACGGTTCCGTCGAGATCTGCGCCATCGCCCGCGAGGCCGGCCACCGCACCAAGATCGCGGTCCGCTCCACCCGCTCCGGCCTGAACGCCAAGGGCGCCTGCATCGGCCCGATGGGCGGCCGCGTGCGCAATGTCATGGCCGAGCTGCTCGGCGAGAAGATCGACATCGTGGACTGGTCGGACGACCCGGCCGAGATGGTCGCCAACGCGCTGTCGCCCGCGCGGGTGAGCGAGGTCGAGGTCGTGGACCTCGGCGCACGCTCCGCCCGGGTCACCGTGCCGGACTACCAGCTGTCGCTGGCGATCGGCAAGGAGGGGCAGAACGCCCGTCTGGCCGCCCGTCTCACCGGCTGGCGCATCGACATCCGCCCGGACACCGAGACCGACGCCGAGCGCGATGTCGCCGACCGCGAGCGGGCCGAGCGGGCCCGGGAGCGGGCCGAGCGGAGCTGATCCGGCGACGGGCCGCGGTGCGGCCCGACCGGACGGCAAGGAATAGATCTCGTCGGCACGCCGCTGAGATCACGACAACATCCGTTCGATCTTTGCCCCGAACGGGGGAGGTCGGTACGGGGAGGTAGACTTAAACGTGTCTGGCCGGACGCACGCCCGCGCTTGCCCTGAGCGAACCTGTGTGGGATGCCGGGAGCGAGCGGCCAAGAGCGAGCTGCTGCGCATCGTGGCGGAAGGGGACGCATGCGTCCCCGACCCTCGCGGTACGCTGCCCGGCCGGGGTGCGTACGTTCACCCCGCATCTGTCTGTCTCGACCTGGCGGTTCGCCGCCGGGCATTCCCTAGGGCCTTCAAGGCCAAGGGGCCGTTCGATCCCGCCGAAGTACAGCGGTTCGTCGAGCGGGTGACACCGTAAGAAATTGAACGGCACGGGTCCCCGTGCGGTCAGGTACCTCGCGAGTTGGAAGTAGGTCGAGATTGCGATGAGCACTCGATGAGTACGCGATGAGTACGCCCATGAAGTAGCGACGGTCCGGCGGTAACCCGGACCTAAAAGGAGCGAAGTGGCTAAGGTCCGGGTATACGAACTCGCCAAGGAGTTCGGCGTAGAGAGCAAGGTCGTCATGGCCAAGCTCCAAGAACTCGGTGAATTCGTACGTTCGGCGTCCTCGACGATCGAGGCGCCGGTTGTACGCAAGTTGACTGACGCACTGCAGGGTCCCGGTGGCAACGCCGGCAAGTCCGCTGCAAAGCCTGGCGCGCCCCGTAAGGCCGCCCCAGTGAAGCCCGCAGCGCCCTCCCCGGCTGCCGCGGCACGTCCCGCTGCCCCGAAGCCCGGCGTACCGGCTGCCAAGCCGGCCGCTGCCGAGGCCCCGGAGAGCAGCACCCCCGCTGCGCCTTCCGCGCCGTCTGCGGGCCCGCGTCCGGGCCCCAAGCCGGCGCCCGTGAAGCCCGCCCCGGTGACCCCGGTGCCCGCAGCCGAGTTCTCGGCTCCGGCCCCGGCACAGCCGGCCGCACCGCAGCAGCAGCAGGCCCCGCGTCCCGCGGGTGCCACCCCGGGACCCCGTCCTGCCCGTCCGGCTCCGGCCGGCGGTCAGCGTGACGGCGGCCGCGACGGTGGTCAGCGTGACGGAGGCCGTGGCGGCGAGCGCGACGGTGCCCGTGGCGGCGACCGTCCGGCGCGTCCCGCAGGCCAGGGCGCCCCGCGTCCCGGCGGCGCACGTCCGGCGGGTCCCCGTCCGGGCAACAACCCGTTCACCTCCGGTGGCTCGACGGGCATGGCCCGTCCGCAGTCCCCCCGTCCCGGTGGCGCCCCGCGTCCCGGTGGCGGCTCGGAGCGCCCCGGCGCCCCGCGTCCGCAGGGCGGCCCCGGCGGCGCCCCGCGCCCGCAGGGTCAGGGCGGCGCACGTCC
>NZ_JBHVWF010000045.1:10260-21140 GCF_042882365.1 Streptomyces sp. NPDC058221
GGCCAGCGCGTCGGTGCCCGAGCCGGCCACTCTCCGGCGGGCCCCGCTCGCCAGCCCGCCCCGCGTCCCGGCGGCGCCCCCGGCGCCGGCGGTGGTAACCGTCCGAACCCGGGCATGATGCCGCAGCGTCCCGCTGCCGGCCCGCGTCCCGGTGGTGGCCCCGGCGGTGGCCGTGGTCCCGGTGGCGGCGGCGGTCGTCCCGGCGGCGGTGGCGGCGCAGGCCGTCCCGGTGGCGGCGGCTTCGCAGGCCGTCCGGCCGGTCCCGGTGGCGGTGGCGGCGGTTTCGCCGGTCGTCCCGGTGGCGGTGGCGGCGCAGGCCGTCCCGGTGGCGGCGGCGGCTTCGGCGGTCGTCCCGGCTTCGGTGGACGTCCCGGCGGCCCGGGTGCCCGTGGTGGCACACAGGGTGCGTTCGGCCGTCCCGGCGGTCCCGCGCGTCGTGGCCGCAAGTCGAAGCGGCAGAGGCGCCAGGAGTACGAGTCGATGCAGGCCCCGTCGGTGGGCGGTGTCATGCTGCCCCGCGGCAACGGGCAGGCTGTCCGGCTGTCCCGCGGTGCTTCGCTCACGGACTTCGCGGAGAAGATCAACGCGAACCCGGCGTCGCTCGTCGGCGTGATGATGAACCTCGGCGAGATGGTCACTGCGACGCAGTCCGTCCCCGACGAGACGCTGAAGATGCTCGCGGACGAGATGAACTTCGTCCTCGAGATCGTCAGTCCCGAGGAGGAGGACCGCGAGCTGCTCGAGTCCTTCGACATCGAGTTCGGCGAGGACGAGGGCGGCGAAGAGGCCCTGGTCTCCCGTCCGCCGGTCGTGACCGTCATGGGTCACGTCGACCACGGTAAGACCCGGCTGCTGGACGCGATCCGCAAGACGAACGTCGTCGCGGGCGAGGCCGGCGGTATCACGCAGCACATCGGTGCGTACCAGGTCGGCGCCGAGGTCAACGGCGAGGACCGCAGGATCACCTTCATCGACACCCCGGGTCACGAGGCGTTCACCGCCATGCGTGCACGTGGTGCGAAGTCCACCGACATCGCGATCCTCGTGGTGGCGGCGAACGACGGTGTGATGCCCCAGACGATCGAGGCGCTGAACCACGCCAAGGCGGCCGAGGTGCCGATCGTGGTCGCGGTCAACAAGATCGACGTCGAGGGTGCCGACCCGGTCAAGGTGCGCGGTCAGCTCACCGAGTTCGGTCTGGTGGCAGAGGAGTACGGCGGCGACACGATGTTCGTCGACATCTCCGCCAAGCAGGGGCTCAACATCGAGTCGCTCCTCGAGGCCGTCGTCCTCACCGCCGACGCCTCGCTCGACCTGCGGGCCAACCCGAACCAGGACGCGCAGGGTATTGCGATCGAGTCCCACCTCGACCGCGGTCGCGGTGCCGTCTCGACCGTCCTGGTCCAGCGCGGAACGCTGCGCATCGGTGACACGGTGGTCGTGGGCGACGCGTACGGCCGGGTCCGGGCGATGCTCGACGACAACGGTCAGAACGTCGAGGAAGCGGGTCCGTCGACCCCCGTCCTGGTCCTGGGTCTCACCAACGTCCCGGGTGCCGGCGACAACCTCCTGGTCGTCGACGAGGACCGTACGGCCCGTCAGATCGCCGAGAAGCGTGCCGCCCGTGAGCGCAACGCCAACTTCGCCCGCAAGGGTGTCCGGTTCTCCCTGGAGAACCTGGACGAGGCGCTCAAGGCCGGTCTGGTCCAGGAGCTCAACCTCATCATCAAGGGCGACGCGTCCGGTTCGGTGGAGGCTCTCGAGTCCTCGCTGCTCCAGCTCGACGTCGGTGAAGAGGTCGACATCCGGGTCCTGCACCGCGGTGTGGGTGCGGTCACCGAGTCGGACATCAACCTGGCGACCGGCTCCGACGCCATCGTGATCGGCTTCAACGTGCGCGCCGCAGGGCGTGCCGCGCAGATGGCCGACCGCGAAGGTGTGGACGTCCGGTACTACTCGGTCATCTACCAGGCGATCGAAGAGATCGAAGCGGCCCTCAAGGGCATGCTCAAGCCGGAGTACGAAGAGGTCGAGCTCGGTACGGCGGAGATCCGCGAGATCTTCCGCTCGTCCAAGCTGGGCAACATCGCCGGTGTGCTGGTCCGGTCCGGCGAGGTCAAGCGCAACACCAAGGCGCGCCTGCTGCGCGATGGCAAGGTCATCGCGGAGAACCTCAACATCTCCGGTCTGCGCCGCTTCAAGGACGACGTCACCGAGATCCGCGAAGGCTTCGAGGGCGGTATCAACCTCGGAAACTTCAACGACATCAAGATCGACGACGTCATCGCGACGTACGAGATGCGCGAGAAGCCGCGAGGCTGACCCGTACCTCAACAGTCGGGGCCGGTCGACGGGTGGTATTTCCGTCGATCGGCCCCGGCCGTTCCGTGTACGGTTCTTGTGTCCCTGCCAGTCAACGGCGGGGCGCGAACCCGAACCGGCGGGACATCCGGACATACATGTATGTGGGGACACTGTCCTTCGATCTGCTTCTCGGCGACGTACGGTCGCTGAAGGAGAAGCGCTCCGTGGTCCGTCCGATCGTTGCCGAGCTCCAGCGCAAATACGCGGTGAGTGTGGCGGAGACGGGCGACCAGGACCTCCATCGCAGGGCCGAGATCGGCCTGGCCGTGGTCTCCGGGGACACCGGGCACCTCACGGACGTGCTGGACCGGTGCGAGCGGCTGATCGCCGGCCGGCCGGAAGTGGAGCTGCTGTCCGTACGGCGGCGGCTGCACAGCGACGAAGACGATTGAGCAGGACCGGCCGGGAATCGGGGGGCGGGCGATGCCGCCCCCGGTTCCCGGCCGGTACAGAGTGAGAAGGAGACGGACCAGTGGCCGACAACGCGCGGGCTAAGAAGCTGGCGGACCTCATCCAGGAGGTGGTCGCCGAGAAACTGCAGCGCGGAATCAAGGACCCGCGCCTGGGTACGCACGTGACCATCACGGACACCCGCGTCACCGGCGACCTGCGGGAGGCCACGGTCTTCTACACGGTCTACGGCGACGACGAGGACCGGGCGAGCGCCGCAGCCGGTCTGGAGAGCGCGAAGGGCATTCTGCGCTCGGCGGTCGGCGCGGCGGCGGGGACGAAGTTCACCCCCACGCTCGCCTTCATGGCGGACGCGCTGCCCGAGAACGCCAAGGCGATCGAGGATCTCCTCGACCGGGCACGGGCCTCGGACGCCAAGGTGCGCGAGGCGTCCTCGGGCGCCGCGTACGCCGGCGACGCGGACCCGTACCGCAAGCCGGAGGACGAGACCGACGAGGACACCGCCTCCGAATGACAGCGCAGAACAAGACGCCCGAGGAGGGGAGCGGGAGCGCAGCCATCCCGGGCAAAGGTGGCGGCGGGCGACGGGAGAGCGGTTTGGTCATTGTCGACAAGCCGTCCGGCTTCACTTCGCACGACGTCGTCGCCAAGATGCGCGGGATCGCCCGTACCAGGCGCGTCGGCCATGCCGGCACGCTGGACCCGATGGCGACGGGCGTGCTCGTGCTCGGCGTCGAGAAGGCCACCAAGCTCCTCGGCCATCTCGCGCTGACCGAGAAGGAGTACCTCGGTACGATCCGGCTCGGCCAGAACACCGTCACGGACGACGCGGAGGGCGAGATCACCTCGTCCGCCGACGCCTCCGGTGTGACCCGCGAGGGCATCGACGCGGGTGTCGCCGGACTGACCGGCGCGATCATGCAGGTGCCGTCCAAGGTCAGTGCGATCAAGATCGACGGCAAGCGGTCCTACGCGCGGGTGCGCGGCGGCGAGGAGTTCGAGATCCCGGCCCGGCCGGTGACCATCTCGTCCTTCAAGGTCTACGACGTCCGCGAGGCCGTCGCCGAGGACGGCACCCCGGTGGTCGACCTGGTCGTCTCGGTGGTCTGCTCGTCCGGTACGTACATCCGGGCCATTGCCCGCGACCTCGGCGCCGGGCTGGGCGTGGGCGGTCATCTGACCGCGCTGCGGCGTACGCGCGTCGGACCGTACGGGATCGACGGCGCGAGGACGCTCGACCAGCACCAGGAAGAGCTGACCGTGATGCCGGTGGCCGAGGCCGCCGCTTCGGCGTTCCCGCGCTGGGACGTCGACGAGAGGCGGGCCAAGCTGCTGCTGAACGGCGTGCGGCTCGACATGCCCGCGTACCCGCCGGGGCCGGTCGCGGTCTTCGGGCCCGACGGAACGTTCCTGGTCCTCGTCGAGGAGCAGAAGGGCAAGGCCAAGAGCCTCGCGGTTTTCGGCTGAACCGTTTTCCGGCGTCCGCACCGTGGAGCGGGCAGGGCCCTGTGCCCGCTCCGCAGCCCCGGCCGTTCCTGTCCACCGAACGACCTTGATTCACCCCAATGAGCAGGCGCTCGGAGTGAATCAGGGGTGCGTACGGGGGCGCTTTTGCTCCGATCGCCCCTTGCCGATCACTGCGGACCTAACGTCGGATCATGGGATGCGGGGACCGGGCGACGCTGGTACGACTGTGCGATCCGGCCGGGAGGCCGCGGGGGACCGGGTTCGTCGCGGACGACCGGGGCACGGTCGTGACGAGTCATGAGGCGGTCGACGGGGTCACGCACCTCGTCCTGCACGGTAGGGACGGGCGCAGCTGCCGCGTCGAGGCCGCCGGCATCACCGCACTGCCCGAGCTGGATCTCGCGCTCGTGGCCACCGGGGGACCGGAGACACTGGGCGCGCAGCCGCTGCCGATCGCGCTGCGGGAGCCGGGCGAGGCCGGTACGTATGTGATGATCGCCGCGCACGGCTGGCGCGAGGCGCGCGTCCTGGGCCCGGTCCCGGTCACCTACACCACCGGCGGCGCCACCCACCGGATCGGCCGGGCACTGGAACTGGCGCTCGGTACGGACGGCCGCGACGCACTCCTGCTCGGCGGTGCGGCCGTGGGCGGACCGGTCCTCGACCCGGACAGCGGAGCGGTCGTCGCCGTCCTCGGTACCGCTCTGCGGGCCGGGCACCCCGCCGCGGGATGCGCGGTACCGCTGGCCGGGACGGGCGACGGAGGGCCGCTGGAGGCCCTGCTGCGGCGCAACGCGATGAGTGTCCCCGGCTACGGCCGCGATCTGAATCCCGCCGGAGCCCTCCAGCTGACCGCGATGTCCGTCGGCTCGGCGGGCGGACCGAGCGCCTGGCCCGATCCGGTGGAACGGCCCGAGGCCACCGCGGAGTTCCGCGCGTTCGCCGCCGCACGCCCGCCGGCGGCCGACGGGGAGCCGGCGGTGGTCATGGGCCTCGTCGGGGAGCCGGGTACCGGCCGCACCACGGAACTCGCCGCACTCGCCGCCCGCCGGGCCCGCGGCCCGGTGCCCGCGCTCACCCTGTGGCTGCGCGGCGCCGATCTGCTGGCCGACGACACCTCCGTCGCGGACGCCATCGCCCGCACGCTCCGGCAGGCCGGACGCATCGTCAGCGCCGCAGGAGCCATCGGCGACGTGGCGGCCGCCACCCCGGAGCGGGTGGCCGGGCTGGCCGCGGAATCCGGCAGCCCGCTGCTCGTCCTGCTGGACGGCCCGGAGGAGATGCCGCCCGTCCTCGCGCACCGGCTGGCCCGGTGGAGCGCGGGTACGGTCGACTGGCTGCGGGACAACGGCGTGCGGCTCGTCGTCGCCTGCCGCCCGGAGCACTGGGAGACCGCCGGCGCACTCTGCCCGCCCGACGCGCTGCACCGCCCCGCCAGGCCCGCCCGGCGGCTGCCGTCCGCCCTGCGCATCGACGACCTCACCGTGGGCCAGGCGGAGGCGGCCCGTGAGCGGTACGCGCTTCCGCCCGACGCCCTGGCCCCCGGCCACGACCGGCATCCGCTCACCCTGCGGCTGCTGGCGGAGGTACGCGAGGCCCTGCCCCCGGACACACCGGGGTGGCCCGGCACGGAGGAGGTCTTCGCCGCCCACCTGGACCTGATGTGCCTGCGCATCGCGGTCCGGATCGCCGCCGAGTGCCACCCGGCCCCGAGGGGCACGGCGGTACGGCGGCTGGCGGCCCGGGTGGCGGGCCAGGTCCACGAGGCGGCCCGGCGCTGTCTGGGGCCGGGCCAGGGCGAGCTGGACCGGTCCGCGTTCGAGGAGATCTTCCCGTGGCGCACGGGCTGGGCCTCGGCCGTGCTCACCGAAGGGCTGCTGGTTCCTGCGGGAGGGGGCTACCGCTTCGCGCACGAGGAGCTGGGGGACTGGATCCAGGGCGCGCATCTGGATCTGGACGCGGCGCTGCGGTCGCTGGTGCACCGCTGGCACGCCGCCGACGCGGCGGCGACGGAGCGCGCCGGCCGGGTTCCGCAACCGCGCCGGCCGGACGCGGCCGACGGGCGCGGCCCGGTGCAGGGTGCTGCTCCCGGGGCGCGGGTCGCCCCGGCGTCGGACGGTGTCCCCGAGCCGGGTGCTGCTGCCGTGCCGGGCGTTGTCCCCGCATCGGATGGTGGGCCTGTGGCCGCCGCCGGTGATGCCGAGCCGCACATCCTGCCGGTGCCGCGCCACCGGATCGGCCCGGTGATCCAGGCGCTGCTGCTCCTGGGCCGCCGTCAGGGCCCGGCCGCGCTGGCGCACCGGCTGGCCGACCTGATCGAGGCGCTGGACCGGTTGCCGGCCGGCCGGGACGACGCGGCAGCCGGGGCCGGCGGACAGGTCCCGTCGGAGAACGGGACGGTGGCACCGGCGACCGGGAGAGGGACCGGCGCCGGCGCTGCCTCGGGCCCTCGTTCCGGCCCGGCCTCCGCTCCCGGCCCGGCCTCCGCTCCCGGCCCGGCCGCAGCCGCCGTACCGGCCCCTGCCGCCCGTACAGCCGCCACCTCCGCCCGCCACACCTCCGCCACTGACCACGCCTCCGCCACCGGCGGCACCGGCCGTCCGCCGAGGGATGCCCGTTGGTGGGCCGCGCACCTGCTCGCCGAGACGCTGCTGCGGGTGCCCGACGCCCGGCCGCATCTCGGGGTGCTGCGGCTGCTCACCGGGCGTGTCGTCCGGAGTTCGGCCGAGACGGGCGGGCTCGGTCCGCAAGGGGTGTACGCCGAGTTCGGGCCGTGGTTCTGGCGCCGGCTGCGGCTGCCCGAGGCGGACCGGATGGACCTGTTCCGGCGGCTCGTCCCCGCCGACGGGCCTCCGCCGGGCGAAGGTGATACCGGCGGTGCGCGGTTCCTGGACGCCGTCGCACGGCGCCTCGCCGCCCATCCGCGTACCCTCCAGCCGCTGCTGTGCGCCTGGTTCACCGACGAGCGCCCGCTTGCCGCCGAGCCGGGTGCGGCGATCCGCCCGACCGTCGCTGCGGCCGCGCAGGCGCTCCTCCATGCCCGCCGCGACCTCGCCGTGGACGACCTGGCGGACGCCCTCGTCTCGGCCGACCACCCGCGCGCCGAGGAACTGCTCGCCGCACTCGCCGAGGACGAGCCCTCGTCCCTCTGCCGGGCCGTCGAGCGCTGGTCCCGCGACGACGACCGTCGTGCCAGACGCATCGCGGCCGCCGCCTACGGAGCGGTCGTCGCACCGCACGTCAGCCGCGACGAGGACCGGGCCCTGCTGCGCCGCTCGGTCCTCGCCCTGCTGGCCCGCCCCGGCGACAGCGATCTGCACGGGGTGGCGCTCGCCCGGCTCGTGGCGGATCCGCAGACCAGGGACCGCTATCTGCCACAGGCGCTGAGGGCCTTCGCCGCGGACGGCCCCAGGATCTCGCCCGGCGCGCTCGCCGTGGCCCTGCCCACGCATCCCGAGCCGGTGCTGAGCGCCTACCGCGACCGTCTGATGCGCTCCGGGGACGGCGCGGGCGAGGTGCTGCGCGCCCTCGCCGGGATCGACGCCCCCGCGCTCGCCCTGCACGCCGCCGGGCTGGTGCGGGCGTACGTCGACAGCCACCCCCAGGACACCGTCCACACCGCGGCCTACCTCGACCGCAGGCTGGAGCACGGGCCCGCAGCCCGTGCCCTGCTGCTTCCCCTGCTGACCGGGCTGCTCCGGGACCGCCCCGCGCCCGCGCCGGTGCGCGGTTCCCTCGCCGGGGTGCTGGCCTCACCCGGCAGCCCGGCCTCACAGCCCCTGCGGGACGAGCTGCTGGAGGTCCTGCTGGACTTCGAGCAGGGTGGCGCCCACCGCGACCCGGTCGTGCTGGACGCGCTGCTGCGCGCCGCAGCGACAGGCTGCGCCGGGCGCGGCCCGGCCCGTACCAGGGCGCTGGTCCACCGCACCGGAATGCTGCTCGTCCGGACCCCCGAGGGCGCCGGCCGGTTCGACCGCCGACTGGTCGAACTGGCCCGCGACGTGCCCGGATTCGCCACCCTGGTCACCGGGTGGCTGGCGGACGCCCCGCAGGAGTGGGCGGCGGTCGTGGGCCCCAGCGCACGGCTGACGGTGGAGGCTCTCGGGACCCCGATGACCATGCCGATGCAGGCCGCAGGGCGTGAGCATGGCAGTCTTAGACCTGCGTAAGAGACAAACCCACGTACACAGGTTCGGGCGAGGAGCGGTCAGAGTGCAGCGCTGGCGTGGCTTGGAGGACATCCCCCAGGACTGGGGACGCAGCGTCGTCACCATCGGCTCCTACGACGGGGTGCACCGCGGACACCAGCTGATCATCGGCCGGGCCGTCGAGCGGGCCCGCGAGCTGGGCGTGCCCTCGGTCGTCGTGACCTTCGACCCGCACCCCAGCGAGGTCGTCCGGCCCGGCAGCCACCCGCCGCTGCTCGCGCCGCACCACCGCCGTGCCGAACTGATGGCGGAGCTCGGCGTGGACGCGGTGCTGATCCTGCCGTTCACCACGGAGTTCTCGAAGCTCGCCCCGGCCGACTTCATCGTGAAGGTGCTCGTCGACAGGCTCCATGCGCAGCTGGTCATCGAGGGCCCCAACTTCCGCTTCGGCCACAAGGCCGCGGGGAACGTGCAGCTGCTCACCGAGTTCGGCGCCACGCACGACTACCGCGTCGAGGTCATCGACCTCCGGGTGCGCGGCGAGGCGGGTGGCGGCGAACCGTTCTCGTCCACCCTCACCCGCCGCCTCGTCGCCGAGGGCGACATGGCCGGCGCCGCCGAGATCCTGGGCCGCCCGCACCGCGTCGAGGGCGTCGTCGTCCGCGGTGCGCAGCGCGGCCGCGAGCTCGGCTTCCCCACGGCGAACGTGGAGACGCTGCCGCACACCGCGATTCCCGCCGACGGCGTGTACGCGGGCTGGCTGACCGTGAACGGCGAGGCGATGCCCGCCGCGATCTCGGTCGGCACCAACCCGCAGTTCGACGGCACCGAGCGGACGGTGGAGGCGTACGCGATCGACCGCGTCGGCCTCGACCTGTACGGGCTGCACGTCTCCGTGGACTTCCTCGCCTACGTACGAGGGATGCTGAAGTTCGAGTCGATCGACGAGCTGCTCGTGGCGATGGCCGCCGATGTGAAGCGGTGCAGCGAGCTGATCTCCGCGTACGAACAGGGCTGATCCGTCCCCTGAGGGCTGTCCCGTAACCCCTGTCGGGCGCGCGACGACAGCTACGGCGCCTCGCCGCGTTGCCGAAACGCCCGAATCGCTCCTTCCCCAAGCTCTCAACTGCGTTCGAGCAGGGGAGACCCCATCTGAGCCCTTCGGCGGGCCGGGAGCGCCGTGCGGCCATGCGGCGGGATCCCGCGCGCACCAGTCGTAGCGCTCAGCGGTCCGGCACGGTGGCTCACCTAGGGTGGGGCGGACCTGGCCGCTTCAGCCGGGCCCGAGGAGGTCCGTACCGTGCGTGAACTGCTCTCCGAGCTGCGTGCCTGGCAGGAGGCCGGCACCTCCTTCGCTCTGGCGACCGTCGTCTCCGTGCGGGGCAGCGCCCCGCGGGCCCCCGGTGCGGTGATGGCGGTGACCGCCGACGGAGTGGTGGCGGGAAGCGTGTCGGGCGGCTGTGTCGAGGGCGCGGTGTACGAGGTGGCCGGTGAGGTGCTCGCCTCCGGCATCCCGCAGCTCCAGTCGTACGGGATCAGCGACGACGAGGCCTTCGGCATCGGGCTGACCTGCGGCGGCACGATCGATGTCCTGGTCGCGCCCTTCGCCGACGCTGCGGACCGCGCATGGCTCCGGGGGGTCACGGACTCGATCGCGGGCGGCGAACCGGTCGCCGTGGCCACCGTCCTGCCGGCCGCCGCGGCGGCCGGTGCCCGGCTGGTGGTCAGGGCCGGCGCGGCGCAGGGTTCGCTCGGCAACGAGGGGCTCGACGCGGCTGTCACCGATGACGCCAGGGGCCTGCTCGCCCAGGGGGTGACCGGACGGCAGTGGTACGGGGCGCGCGGGGAGCGCCGGATGCAGGACGTGTCCGTCTTCGTCCAGACGTACGCGCCACCGCCCCGCATGCTCGTCTTCGGCGCCATCGACCACGCGGCCGCGACCGCGCGCATCGGGTCCTTCCTCGGGTACCGCGTCACCGTCTGCGACGCCCGTCCGGCCTTCGCGACCCGCGAGCGGTTCCCCACCGCCGACGAGGTCGTCTGCGCCTGGCCGCACACCTATCTGTCGGACACGGACATCGACGGGCGCGCGGTCGTCTGCGTTCTGACGCACGACCCGAAGTTCGATGTCCCGCTGCTGGTCGCGGCGTTGCGGACCCCGGCCGCGTACATCGGTGTGATGGGGAGCCGGCGCACCCACCTCGACCGGCTGGCACGGCTGCGGGAGGAAGGGGTGGCCGAGTCCGACCTGGCACGGCTCGCCTCACCCGTCGGGCTCGACCTCGGCGCCCGTACGCCGGAGGAGACGGCGGTCTCGATCGCCGCGGAGATCATCCAGCACCGCTGGGGCGGCACGGGGCGGCCACTCGGCGAACTGACGGGGACGATCCACCACGAGCGGCGGGAGTAGCGCGCGGGGGGGGGGCCCGCGCCCCCCCCCAGCCCCCCCCCGCCCCCCCCCCGACAAGCCACCCGCCCAAGCCCCCCCCG